>NZ_JBIBKS010000004.1:0-86329 GCF_042959345.1 Streptomyces sp. NPDC007905
TTCGCGGCCTTGGCGATCTCCTTGACCTTGTCGTCGAACTGCTTGATGTTGCCGGGGTTCACCCGGACCGCGGCGCAGCCGGCCTCGATGGCCGCAAAGACGTACTTGGGCTGGAAGTGGATGTCCGCGATGACCGGGATCCGTGACTTGCGGGCGATGGTCGCGAGGGCGTCGGCGTCGTCCTGGGTGGGGCAGGCGACGCGGACGATCTGGCAGCCGGACGCGGTCAGCTCGGCGATCTGCTGCAGGGTGGCGCCGACGTCGGACGTACGGGTCGTGGTCATCGACTGCACCGAGACGGGCGCGTCTGCGCCGACCGCCACCGGCCCGACCTGGATCTGCCGCGCCACGCGCCGCGGTGCGACCGGCCGGGCCGGTACCTCGGGAACGCCCAAGGGAACGGCGGTCACGGCGTCACTCCCGGTTTCCGGAGACGGTCTCGCGCATGGCCCGCAGCGACTCCTTCAGGGAGCCCATGGTGGCGAGGACGGCGGTGGGCTCGTAGCCGCAGTGCGCCATGCAGTTGGCGCAGCGCGGGTCCTTGCCGCGGCCGTACTTGTCCCAGTCGGTCTCATCGATGAGTTCGCGGTACGTGGGCACGTACCCGTCGCTCATCAGATAGCAGGGACGCTGCCAGCCGAAGAGCGAGTAGTTCGGGATCGCCCACGCGGTGCACGGGAAGTCGACCTTGCCCTCGAGGAAGTCCAGGAAGAGCGGGGAGTGGTTGAGCCGCCAGCGCCTGCGGTTGCCGCCCGCGAAGGCCTTCTTGAACAGCTCGCGGGTCTGCTCGACGCCGAGGAAGTGCTCCTGGTCGGGCGCCTTCTCGTAGGCGTAGGCGGGCGAGATCATCATCTCGTCGACCTTCAGGTCGTCATTGAGGAAGTTGAGCACCTCGATGATGGTCTGCGGGGTGTCGGTGTTGAAGAAGGTCGAGTTGGTGGTCACCCTGAAGCCGCGCCGCTTGGCCTCCTTGATGGCCTCGACCGCCTCGTCGAACACACCTTCCTTCGCAACGGACTCGTCGTGCCGCTCGCGCAGCCCGTCGATGTGCACCGCGAAGGCGAAGTAGGGCGACGGCTTGAACTTGTCCATCTTCTTGCGCATCAGCAGGGCGTTGGTGCACAGGAAGACGTATTTCCTCCTCGCCACCAACTGCCGCACGATCTCGTCGATCTGAGGATGCATCAACGGCTCGCCGCCGGCGATGGACACCATCGGCGCACCGGACTCCAGCACCGCGCCGACGGCCTGGGCGACCGGCATGCGCTGCTTGAGCACACCGGCCGGGTGCTGGATCTTGCCGCAGCCCTCGCACTTGAGGTTGCAGGCGAACAGCGGTTCCAGCTCGACGATGAGCGGAAACTTGTCCCGCCTGCGGAGCTTCTGTTCAGCCAGGTATGTAGCGACCTTGATGGACTGACGCAACGGCATGGCCATCTGGCTCACCTCCGGGGGAGCAGCAAGGAACGGTGCCATTCGAAAAAAGCAGGAAGGATGGAACGAAGAACGCGGAAAGCTGATATTCCACCGCGCACCGTGCCGATCCGGACGAGTTCGTGTTCTGGAGCGTCCACGACCACCCGTACGGCCGCAACCGGGCGCTCGCCCGTGCGGACGGCGCTCAGGAGCGTGGCCGCCGATTCCATGTCGACGGCCATCGCGCCCGTCGCGAGCAGGTCGGACCGCTCCATTCCGCGGACGACGTGGTCGGAGCCGGTGAGCGGGCCGGTGTGGACCGTGCGTCCGGGCAGGATGCGCACGAGTTCCTTGACCAGCAGGTCGGTTCCCACGCACGGGACGGTCCCGCGCGGGTCCCGGGTCTCCTCGGCGACGACCAGGTCGCCGGGGTGCATGCCGGGCGCGAGGCCGGCACAGAAGCCGGTGGCCAGTACGGCGGCCTGGGTGAGGGCCGGGCCGGCCAGGTGGCCGGTGATGGAGCGTTCCGCCGCCTTGGAGCCCATGCCCGTGCGGACGAAGGTGACCGGCCCGCCGGCACCGCCGCGGTCGCCGGTGCGCAGGGCGAGGTGCTCGATGCCGAGCGCGCAGGCGATCAGCAGCGGGGCCGGGGCGGACTGGGCGCTCATTCAGCTCGCCTTGGCCTCGGACAGCGGTTTCTTGGCCTCGGGGAGATGCTTCCTGGTCGTCGCGAGCGGCGGGCGGTCGAAGGGGTCGCCGTGCAGGTACCGGCCGAGCGCGGTGAGCGGGAACACCTGCCGGTAGAGGTGGTAGTTGATGGAGAAGTCCCAGGGGAAGCCCGTGCCCGTGAAGTAGGGCTCGTCCCAGGAGCCGTCCTCGCGCTGGGTCTCGGCCAGCCACCGGATGCCGCGCTCGACGGCCTTGGAGCCCTTCTCCCCGGCCGCGAGCAGCGCCATCAGCGCCCAGGCCGTCTGGGAGGCGGTGGAGGCACCGCGGCCGCTCCACTCCTTGACGTACTTGTAGGAGCGCAGGTCCTCGCCCCAGCCGCCGTCGTCGTTCTGGACGCCCTCCAGCCAGGCCACCGCCCGCCGGATCGCCGGGTGGGAGCCGGGCAGGCCGACGGCGGTCAGGGCGGGCACCACCGAGCCGGTGCCGTAGATGTAGTTGACGCCCCAGCGGCCGAACCACGAGCCGTCCGGCTCCTGTTCGGCGAGCAGCCAGTCGATGCCGCGCCGAGTGCGCGGGTCGTGGGCGAGGCCCTCGGCGGCGAGCATCTCGACCACGTGCGCGGTGACGTCGGCGGACGGCGGGTCGATGACCTCGCCGAAGTCGCAGAACGGCAGCCGGTTCGGGAACGGGCTGGTGTTGTCGACGTCGAAGGCGCCCCACGCGCCGTTCTTCGACTGCATCCCGAGGTTCCAGCGGACGGCCCGCCCGATGGCCCGGTCCACGCGCTCCGGGTCGTGGTGTTTGACCCGGCGCAGTGCGAGGGCGACCTCGGCGGTGTCGTCGATGTCCGGATAGTTGTCGTTGTGGAACTCGAAGGCCCAGCCACCGGGCGGCAGTAGGGGACGTTTCACGGCCCAGTCGCCGGGCCGGACGATCTCCTCGCCGAGCATCCAGTCGGCCGCCCTCACCAGTTGCGGATGGTCGACGGGCAGGCCGGCGTCGACCAGGGCGATGGTGGCGAGGCAGGTGTCCCAGACCGGGGACTGGCAGGCCTCGATCATCCGGGCGCCGTCCTCGCGCCACACGGCGAAACGGTCCAGCGAGGCGAGGCCCTCGCGGATCACCGGGTGCTGGAGGTCGTAGCCGAGCAGGTGCAGCGCGATGATCGAGTACACGGCCGGGGGCTGGATGCCGCCCCAGCAACCGTCGTTCTCCTGCCGTTCGATGATCCAGCGGGCGGCCGAGTTCAAGGCGGCCTTGCGGAGTCTGCGCGGGGCGACCTTGCGCAGTCGGTGCAGCGCCTTGTCCAGGCGCTGGAAGGCGCCGTCCCAACTCGCCACGGGGGCGACGGGCTTGGCCGGGTTGGGGTCGGCCGGGTCGGTGTGCAGCTCGTCCAGCGGGAAGGGTGCCGGGCGGACCGGGCGCTTGGCCGAGACGATGGTGAGCGGCACGATGGTCTGCCGGGCCCAGCATCCGAAGTCGTAGATGTTGAGCGGCATCCAGGCGGGGAAGTAGATCAGCTCCGGCGGGAGTTCGGGCAGGTGCTCCCACTTCCACCAGCCGAACAGGGCGAGCCAGATCCGGGTGAAGACCCGGGAGGCCGCGATGCCGCCGCGCTCGCGGACCCAGGCCGAGGCCTTCGCCATGTGCGGGGCGTCGGGCGCGTCGCCGGCCAGCCGGAGGGCGACGTACGCCTCGATGGTGGTGGACAGTTCGCCGGGACCGCCGTAGAAGGTGGCCCAGGTGCCGTCCTCGCGCTGCTCGCCCCGGATGAACAGGGCGGCGGCCTGCGTCGTCGCCTCGTCACGGATGCCCAGGAACTGACGGAGCAGCAGGTCCTCGGCGTCCATCGTGACGTTCGTCTCGAGGTCGCCCTTCCACCAGCCCTGGGCGTCCTGCCGGGCGAGCAGGAAGTCGGTGGCGCGCCTCGCGGCGTGTTCGGCGGCTTCTTGTACCCCGGCCGCCGCGGGGATGGTGACGTCGGTGTCGCTGGCCGCGGCAGCGCGGGGCGGCAGGGTCGCCCCGGTGCTTCCGTCGGTCGTCGCTGTCATGGCTTCCCCTTCGTGCAGTCGTGCGAGTCGTGCTGCTGTGGGTCCGCCGTCGGCCGGTGTCCGTCGTCCCAGGACACCGGCCGGCGACTACGCGAGGGCTGTTCGACCGATAAAGATCATCTCTTTCGTACGACGACGAAGTCGGCGAGCGCCGCGAAGGCGGCCCGTACCCGGTCGGGCATGTCGACCCCGTCGAGGGCCTCGACGGCGATGGTGTGCTGACGGCGGGCTTCCTCGGCCGTCCACTCACGGCCGCCGGCCTCGTCGATCAGGGCGGCGCGGGCCGCGAACTCCTCCTCGGAGAAGTTCTCGAAGTCGCTGCTCTTGGCGTCGGCGGCGAGGATCTCGCCGAGCCGCTCGGAGGCGGAGCCGCCCGCCGCGAGCGCGGCCACCACCGGCAGGGACTTCTTGCGCTGGCGCAGGTCGCTCCAGGTCTGCTTGCCGGTGGCCTCCGGGTCGCCCCAGATGCCGAGGAGGTCGTCGACGGCCTGGAAGGCGAGGCCCAGGTGGTAGCCGTACTTCTCCAGGGTGTCGGCGGTGCGGTCGTCGGCGCCGCCGAGCACCGCGCCGACGGAGCTGGAGGCGGCGAGCAGGGCACCGGTCTTGTTGCCCTCCATCTCCAGGCACTCCTCGACGCTGACGCGGTCGCGGTGCTCGTAGGAGATGTCCTGCGCCTGACCGTCGATCAGGGCGCGGGTGGCGGTGGTCAGCCGGCGGGTGGCCCGGCCGGCCTCGACGGTGCCGAGTTCGAGGAGGACCTCGTTGGCGAGGGCGAACAGGGCGTCGCCGACCAGGATGGCCTGGGCGGGGCCGTGCACCTTCCAGACCGTGTCGCGGTGCCGGCGCTGCTCGTCGCCGTCCATCAGGTCGTCGTGCAACAGCGAGAAGTTGTGGACGAGTTCGACGGCGACGGCCCCGGGGATGCCCACCTCGGGTGCGGCGCCTGTGACCTCGGCGGAGAGGACGGCGAGTGCCGGGCGCACGGCCTTGCCGCCGTCTCCGTCGGCCGGGTTGCCGGCGGCGTCGATCCAGCCGAAGTGGTAGGCGGCGACGGTGTCCATGGGAGGCGCCAGGCGGTCGACGGCCGCACGCAGGACCGGTGTGGCCAGGGTCCGGCCGCGCTCCAGAAGCGCGGTCACGTCCACCGCGGTCCTCCGAGCGGGCGTCGAGGCCGGGGGCACAGTGGGCACAGTCTCTCCTCTTGTCGCGGTACCGGGGGTGCGGGGCCGGGCCGCGCGCTGATCGGGCATCAGGCCGCCTCCTCGAACGCGAAGAGGCGGCTCGGGCGGGGCCGGCCCAGGGCGCTCAGCGCGGCGTCGGCCGCGCTCACTCCACTGCGGACCGCACTCTCCATGGTCGCGGGCCACCCGGTGGCGGTCCACGCTCCGGCCAGGTACAGGCCGGGGGCCTTGGTGCGGGCGCCGGGCCGCAGCCGCCCGACGCCGGGGGCGGGGGCGAACGTGGCCGTCCGCTCCCGAGTGACGAAGAAGTCCTTCACCACCGCGCCGCGCGTACCCGGAATCAGTCGCTCCAGCTCGGGCAGGTATCGCTCGCGCAGCGCGGCGACCGGCGCGTCGATCTCGTCCCGAGCGGCCGACTGGGACAGCGCCAGGTACTGCCCCGCGCCGAGCCCGGACGCGTCGGTCCGGTCGAAGACCCACTGCACGGGGGTGCCGAGGGCCGCGAAGAAGGGCCTGGCGAGCACCTTGCGGTCATAGACGACGTGCACGTTGAGGATCGGCGCGGTGCCGATCCTCAGCAGCTGTTCCGGGGCGTCGAGGGCCCCGGACGGCAGCAGGTCGTACGCCTCGCGCTGGGGTACGGCGAGGACGACCGCGTCGGTCCGGAGCGTCTCGCCGGGAACCTGAACGCTCCAGCTCCCGTTTTCGTTGTAGGAGACGGAGGTGACGCGTGTACGGACCTCGGTACGGACGCCCGCGGAGTCGAGCGCCTTGCGGGCCAGCCGGTCGTGCAGTTCGCCCAGGGGAACGTGGGCCCAGCCGATGTCGGCCGCGCCCGGGTCGGACAGCAGACCGGTCTTGAACACCATCGCGGCGAGCCCCAGCGAGGCGTCGCCCGCGACCGCGTTGAGGGTGGCGACCCCGACCAGGTCCCACAGGGCTTCGACAGCACGCGCCGACTGGCCGTGGGCGGCCAGCCAGCTGCCGAAGTCCTGGGTGTCCAGGGCCGGATCGGCGAGGTCGAGCCCCTTGAGCGCGAGCGCGGCCCGCCCGACCGCGGCCCGCTCGGCGAGCGAGAGATGCGGATAGGTGGCCAGGCTGCGCCCCAGGTGGAGGGGGACGAGCAGCGGGTCGCGCCGCAGCCTGCCGAGCCGCCGTCCCTCGGGCCTCGCGACGTCAACGACGGGCACGTCCAGACGGTCCTGCAGCGGTGCCAGCGCCGCGCCCTCGATCCGGTCGAGGAACCACCGGTAGGCGGTGCAGCAGCGCAGGTACACGTGCTGGCCGTTGTCGACGGTCAACTCGCCGCGCTGGAAGGAGAAGGCGAGGCCGCCCAGCCTCGGCCTGCCTTCGAGCAGGGTGACCCGGACACCCGCGTCGGCGAGCGCGAGCGCCGCGGTGATCCCGGCGAGGCCGCCGCCGACCACGACGGCGCTGCGCCCTTCCGGTGCCGGGGTGTCGGCGTGCGCCTCCGTGTGGCATGAGCCGTCGCTCATCGTGCGTCCTTCCGTGCGGGACGAGCGTGCTGGATGAACGGTGCACGGTCGGCCGTCGCAGTCAGGGACGCCACGCCGCAGCGGAGGGTTGCCCGCCGCACCGGGTCGTCGGAGCCGACTGGTGCCCCGGCAGGCACCAGCTCCAGGGAGCCCATCAGGCGCGCCTCCTGACGGTGCGCCGGGAAACGTGCCGGGTGTCGAGTCCGGACAGTCCGCGTACGGCGACGTAGGCCTTCTCGCGTCCGGGCAGCGAGACCCGGCCGCGCAGCACGGCCTGCGGGTCGCGCTCGATGCGGTCGAGGAGCCGGCGGTAGATGCCGGCCATGGCGGCCACGCAGGCGCCGCTGCGCCGGTCGAGCATGGGCAGCAACCGGTAGCCCTCGGCGAAAAGGGCGCGGGCCCGTCGCACTTCGAAGTGCACGAGGCCCGCGAAGTCGGAGCCCTCCGGTGGTGTGGGCCCCTCGAACCCGGCCGAGCAGCCGAACTTGGCCAGGTCGTCGGCGGGCAGATAGGTACGGCCGCCCTGGCCGTCCTCGCGGACGTCCCGGAGGATGTTGGTGAGCTGGAGCGCGAGCCCGAGCGTGTCGGCGTACTCGGGCGCGCGCTCGGCGCCCCGCGCCCCCGGTTCCGTACCGAACACGCCGAGCGAGAGGCGGCCGATGGCACCGGCCACGCAACGGCAGTAGACCTTCAGGTCGTCCCAGGTCTCGTAGGTCTCCCCGCGCACGTCCATCTGAACGCCGTCGATCAGCTCGTCAAGACCGCCGAGCGGGATCGGGAAGGCCCGCGAGGCGTGGGTGAGGGCGACGGCCACCGGGTCGGTGTCGTCCTCCTCGACCGCGTCCTCGCGGATTCGGTCGAGCAGCGCCCGGGTGTCCTCGAGGCGCGCCACCTTGACCTCACCCGGCAGGTCGCCGTCGCCGATGTCGTCGACTCGTCGGGAGAAGGCGTACAGCGCCGACATGGCCCGGCGCTTGGGTGTCGGCAGCAGCCGGATGCCGTAGGCGAAGTTGCGGGCCTGCTGTCCGGTGATGGCCTCGCAGTAGCTGTAGGCGGCGAGTACCGGTGCCGACACGTGCGGCGGAGACTCCACGGTCCGGATCACCCCTCTCCTCGCAGGATCACGCCCACCTCACGCAGCAACTGGACCGTGCCGGGCTTGGGCGGGCCGGGAAGTACGTCGTATTCGGCGGCGGCGATCGCCCTGATCGCCGCCCTTCCCCCCGCCACGAACCCTGCGAGCAGCAGCTTCAACCTGCCGTGGACGCTACCCACCAGGGGGGCGCCTTCATTCAGCAGATCGCGGGCGCGTTGCGCTTCGTATGCAACCAGGGCGCGCACCGATGCGCCCGCGGTTTTCACGGAGAGATCCGTTTCCCGCACGTGGAAGCGCTTCATGTCCTCGGCGGGCAGATAGATCCGGTCGCGGCCGAGGTCCTCGGCGACGTCCTGGAGGTGTTCCACGATCTGCAGCGCCGTGCAGATCGCGTCGGAGAGACGGATCCGCTCGGGTGTCGAGGTGCCGGTGACGGCGAGGACGAGACGGCCGACGGGGTTGGCGGACAGTTCGCAGTAGGCGAGGAGGTCGTCGTGGGTCTCGTACCGTGCGACGAGCTGGTCCTGCCGGTTGGCGGCGATCAGGCCGAGGAAGGGCTCGGGAGTGAGCCGGTGGCGGCGGACCGTGGGCTGTAGCCGGCGCAGCAGGGGGTGACGGGGTGTGCCGTCGAAAACACGCCGCAGGTCGGCCTCGAAGGCGTCGAGGAGGACCAGGCGGTCCTCGGCGTCCGTGGCCGACACGCCCAGCACGCGCGCGTCGGCTCCGCCGGGGGCCAGATCGCCGTCGCCGATGTCGTCCACGAGGCGGGCGAAGCCGTAGACGCCCATGAGGTCGTCGCGCCAGGCCCGGGGCAGGAAGAACGGGGCCACGGGGAAGTTCTCGCTCGCGGCCTTGTCCAGTGTGGCGCGCTCCAGATCGGGCGCCGTGTCGGTTCCCGTCACCGCGCGCTGCCCGGGGCGGGGACGGCACATGCTGCGTTGAGCTGGGGAGTTTCCGTAGCCATTGCCGTCACATCTCCCGTTCTACACTGCCGACCCAATACACACTATTTCGGACACGCCGCCCGGCCGTCCGTGGGGCTGCCCCGGCGCGGGGTGCCGCGCATTATCGCCCTACTTGCCGCTTTCCGGCACCGGTACAGCTTACGTTGTACAACGCAGCGTGGTCCGTCGGGGTGTCCTGCACATCACAACAACACACCGATTGGCGTCAAGATTCCTAAGGCTGACCGGAGTTGACGTTTCCTTTCCAGACGCAGGGCCCCGCCGGACGGTTGCCGACGGGGCCCTGGCCGAAACCGGGCTACTTGCCCGTGAACTTCTCGTACTCCTTGAGGACCTCTTCGGTCGGGCCGTCCATGCGCAGTTCGCCGCGCTCCAGCCACAGGACGCGGTTGCAGGTGTCGCGGATGGACTTGTTGTTGTGACTGACCAGAAACACCGTGCCGGCCTCCTTGCGCAGTTCCCGGATCCGCTCCTCGGAGCGCTTCTGGAACTTGCGGTCACCGGTGGCCAGCGCCTCGTCGATCATGAGGACGTCGTGGTCCTTGGCGGCCGCGATGGAGAACCGCAGCCGGGCCGCCATGCCGGAGGAGTAGGTGCGCATCGGCAGGGTGATGAAATCGCCCTTCTCGTTGATGCCGGAGAAGTCGACGATGTCCTCGTAGCGCTCCTTGATCTGCTCCCGGGACATCCCCATGGCGAGCCCGCCGAGGATGACGTTGCGCTCACCGGTGAGGTCGTTCATCAGGGCCGCGTTGACACCGAGCAGCGAGGGCTGGCCGTCGGTGTAGACCTTGCCCTTCTCGGCGGGCAGCAGGCCGGCGATGGCGCGCAGCAGCGTGGACTTGCCGGAGCCGTTGGAGCCGATCAGGCCGATGGCCTCGCCGCGGTAGGCGACGAAGGACACCCCGCGCACGGCGTGCACCTTGCGCACACCCCGCTCCGCCTCGTCGGAGCCTCGCTTCAGGATGCGGCTGAGGGCGGCCGTGGCACTGCCCTTGCCGGTCTTCGCGCCGTTGACCCGGTAGACGATGTGCAGGTCGTCCGCGACGACCGTCGGGCGTCGCTCCGCGCCGTCCTCGGGATTCAGCTCAGCCACGGCCGTACCTCTCCTCCGCCTTCCAGAAGTACACGAAGCCGCCGGCGAAGACGACCACCGCCCAGAACAGGGCGATGGCCCACACGTGCGGCGGCAGGTTGGAGGCGCCGTATCCGTCGATCAGCGCGAAGCGCATCAGGTCCATGTAGACGGCGGCCGGGTTGACCTGCAGCAGGCGGACCACCCACTCGGGACGGCCTTCCATCATCTTGCTGATGGAGAACATCACGCCGGAGGTGTACATCCAGGTGCGCAGGACGAACGGCATCAGCTGGGCGAGGTCCGGTGTCTTGGCGCCCATGCGGGCCACGATCAGCGCGAGCCCGGTGTTGAACAGGAACTGCAGCACCAGCACCGGGACGATCAGCAGCCAGGACAGGCTCGGGTAGCTGCCGAAGCCGATCGCCACGATGAACATCACGATCATCGAGAACAGCAGCTGCTGCAGTTGCTGCAACGAGAAGGAGATGGGCAGCGAGGCCCGCGGGAAGTGCAGGGCGCGCACCAGGCCCAGGTTGCCGGAGATCGCCCGGACGCCCGACATCACCGAGCTCTGCGTGAAGGTGAAGACGAACACGCCCGTGACCAGGAACGGGATGTACACGTCCTTGGACATGCCGCGGCTGGCGTGCAGGATGACGCCGAAGATGAAGTAGTAGACCGCCGCGTTCAGCAGCGGGGTCGCCACCTGCCACAGCTGGCCGAGCTTGGCCTGGCTGTACTGGGCGGTCAGCTTCGCCTGGGAGAAGGCGAGGATGAAGTGGCGCCGCCCCCACAGCTGACGGACGTACTCGACGAGGGTGGGCCGGGCGCCGCTCACGGCGAGCCCGTACTTGGCGGCGAGCTGGGCCGCCGTCAGTCCCTCGTCGGGCGACGGGGCCGCGCTCACCGCGACACCGCCGTCGTGCGTTGTCTCACTCACAGGTGGAAGCTTTCGTCTTCGAGTGCGTCGTGTTCGTCGTTCGAGTGCGTCGGATCCGTCTCCGGGTGCGCGGTGCGTGCGCTGCCCACACGGTCGAGCTTGTCAGATGACGGGGGGCCGGCCCAGTCGGGTCAGCCGCCACACCGTACGCCACCGCATGGGGCGGCGGGGCCCGCACGAGGTGGTCCAGCCCTCCTTGAAGCCGCCGAACCAGGCCTTCAGGGCCGGTCCCGAGGGGCGGCGCAGCAGGGTGAGCAGCAGCCAGACCCCGAGGTAGACGGGGACCAGAGGCGCGGGAAGGTTGCGGCGGGCCAGCCAGACCCGGTTGCGGGCGACCATGCGGTGGTACACCGCGTGCCGCGAGGGCGCGGTCGTCGGGTGGTACAGCACCATGTCGGACCGGTAGTCGATCATCCAGCCCGCGTCGAGGGCCCGCCATGCGAGGTCGGTTTCCTCGTGAGCGTAGAAGAATGCGTCCGGGAGTACGCCGGCTTCGGCGAAGACGCGGGTGCGGACGGCGTTGGCACCGCCGAGGAAGGTGGTGACCCGGGAGGAGCGCATCGGGTCGGAGGCGCGCAGCCGGGGCACGTGCCGGCGCTGGGTCTCACCGGTCTCGGGGTCGGCGATGCGGAAGCTGATGATGCCGAGCTTCGGATCGGCCTCGAACGCCGCACGGCACAGCTCGGCGGTGTCGTGACGGGCGAGCAGGCCGTCGTCGTCAAGGAAGAGCAATATGTCGACATCGCGGCCGCTGGGGCCGAAGGCCTCTATGCCGACGTTGCGGCCCCCGGGGATGCCCAGGTTCTCGGGCAGTTCGATGGTGCGTACGCCCTCGGGGACGTCCGGGACGGGCGAGCCGTTGCCGACGACGACCACCTCGACACGGTCGCCGTCCTGCTTGGCGACGGAGTCGAGGAGGGCCCGCAGCTCCTCGGGCCTGTTGCCCATGGTGATGATGACCGCGCCGACCTTCATGCCGCTCACCTCAGCCTGCTGGAGGCCAGGATGGACACCAGGTGCAGCACGGTCTGCAGCATGGCGACGCCGGCGAGCACGGCGGTGCCGAGCCGGGTGAAGAACAGGTCGCCGTGGATCTGGTCCGCGATCGCGAGGACCAGGATCAGCAGCGAGGCCTCGATGCCGAGGATCAGCCGGTGGAACTTCAGCGCCGAGGCGGCCCGGCGCGCCAGCGCCATGCCGGAGGAGCGTGGCTCGGCGGCGGCCTCCTTGACCGGCGGCATCCCGGCCTGGTGCCGGGCGACACCGACGAGGTCGGTCTCGGCCTTGATCAGGATCGCGCCGAGGGCGGCGAGGGTGCCGAGGAAGGCCCACAGCCAGTCGATACGGCCGCTCCCCCACAGGTCGGCGGCGCGCAGGCCGAGGCCGACCAGGACGGCTGCGTCGGTGAGGTAGGCGCCGACGCGGTCCAGGTAGACCCCGCCGAGCGAGTACTGCTTCCTCCAGCGGGCGATCTCGCCGTCGACGCAGTCGAGCAGCAGGTACAGCTGGGTGGCGACCACGCCGAGCACGGCACCCGCGATCCCCGGCACCAGCAGGGCCGGGGCGGCGAGCACACCACAGAGGGTCATCAGGTACGTGAGCTGGTTGGGCGTGACCCTGGTGTTCACCAGGTAGCGGTCGACGCGCAGGGACACCTCGCGCATGTAGAGGCGTCCCGCCCAGTGCTCACCGCTGCGCCGGTCCTTCACCCCCGCGGGGTGGACGACCGGACGGAGTTCAGCTACCGATGGCCTTGACATAGTCGGCGTAGATGTCCTTGATCTGGTTCGTCTTGAGGTCGAGGTGCTCGAGGATCGTGTAGCGGCCGGGCCTGGTCTCCGGGGCGAACTCCACGGCGCGGACGAACTCGTCCATGGTGAAGCCGATCTCCTCCGGCAGTACCGGCAGCCCGTGCCGGCGCAGCACCTCGGCCATGTACGCCGACTCCTCGTGCGCTCCGCGCAGGTACATCGCGAAGGCCGCGCCCAGACCGCACTGCTCGCCGTGGGCGGCCGCCCGCTGCGGGAAGAGCAGGTCGAAGGCGTGATTGATCTCGTGGCAGGAGCCGGAGCACGGGCGGGAGTCGCCCGACACCGACATCGCGATACCGCTGAGGACCAGCGCCTCGGCGAGCACCTGGAGGAAGTCGTTCTCGCCGATGCCGCCCGGGTGCCGGAGCACGGCTTCGCCGGCCTGGCGGGCCATGGCCGCGGCGAGACCGTCGATCTTCTCGCCGTGGACGCGGTTGGACAGCTCCCAGTCCGCGATCGCGTTGATGTTGGAGATGGCGTCGCCGATGCCCGCCCGCACGAAGCGGGCCGGCGCCTCGCGGATCACGTCCAGGTCGATGACGACCGCGATCGGGTTGGGCACGCCGTAGGAGCCGCGTCCCGCGTCGTTGTCGAGGGTGGCGACCGGCGAGCACAGGCCGTCGTGCGCGAGGTTCGTCGGCACCGCGACCAGCGGCAGGCCCACGCGCGCCGCGGCGAACTTGGCGCAGTCGATGATCTTGCCGCCGCCGAGACCGACCACCGCGTCGTAGCGGCTGGACTGCATTTCGCCGGCCAGGCGGATGGCGTCGTCGAGGGTGCCGCCGCCGACCTCGTACCAGGTGGCACCCGGCAGCGAGGGGGCGATGCGTTCGCGCAGCTTCGCGCCGGAGCCGCCGCTCACGGCGACGGCGAGCCGGCCCGACTGCGCGATGCGCTCGTCGGCGAGGACACTGGCCAGGTCGTCCAGGGCACCCGGGCGGATGTCCACGACGACCGGCGAGGGAATCAGCCGGGTCAGTAGTGGCACGCGATCGTCCGTCCCTTGGCGAGGTCGTCGTGGTTGTCGATCTCCACCCACGGGACGTCGCCGATCGGCGCGACGTCGATCTTGAAGCCCCGGTTCACCAGCTCCTGGTATCCGTGCTCGTAGAACTGCTGCGGGTCGGTCTCCCAGACCGTCTTCAGCGCGTCGGCGAGCTCCAGGGCGGCGTCGCCCTCGATCAGGGTGACGCCGATGTACTCGCCGGTGGCCTCCGCCGGGTCCATCAGCTTGGTGATCTTCTGGACGCCCTTGTCGGGGTCGACGACGACCTTCATCTCCTCGTCGGCGAGGGATTTCACGGTGTCCAGGGCGAGGATGATCTTCCTTCCCTCGCCACGGGCGGCGAGGAGCGTCTTCTCGACGGAGACGGGGTGGACGGTGTCGCCGTTGGCGAGGATCACGCCGTCCTTGAGGGCGTCACGGCCGCACCACAGGGAGTAGGCGTTGTTCCACTCCTCGGCCTTGTCGTTGTCGATGAGGGTGAGCTCGAGGCCGTACTTCCGCTCCAGGGCCGCCTTGCGCTCGTAGACGGCCTCCTTGCGGTAACCGACGATGATCGCGACCTCGGTCAGACCGATCTCGGCGAAGTTGCCGAGCGTCAGGTCCAGGACCGTCGGTTCGCCTTCCATGCCCGCCGGCCCTACCGGCACCAGAGCCTTGGGCAGGGTGTCGGTGTAGGGGCGCAGGCGCCGTCCGGCGCCGGCCGCCAGCACAAGGCCGATCATGCGGGTTCTCCTTCATCGTGTACGGCGGGCGCCCCAGCGGACACCCAGAAGCGGATGCTCTCGACGAGCACCACCAGGGCGACGGCCACGGCGAGTACCGTGAGCGCGACCTTGAACTGCGAGGCGGTGAGGACCGCTGCCAGGACGGTGACGAGCAGCGTCCGGCCTTCTTGCCCCCCGATGGCGCGCACCAGCCAGGCAGGCGACGCTCCGGCGTTGCCGCGGATGCGGTACACCGTGTCGTAGTGATGGTAGGCGACTGCGGCCACCAGGCCGAAAGCCGCAGGGAGGGCCCCGTTCACCCCCGCTTTGCTCGCTAGGACGAGCACGGTGCCGTACTCGGCGGCCCGGAACAGCGGCGGGATCAGCCAGTCGAGGGCGCCCTTGAGGGGGCGGCACAGCGCCCAGCCGGAGGTGGCTGCGTAGACCGCGGCACCCACGGCGGGGTCACCGGTGATCAACAGGTTCAGGGCGAGGACGGCCACACCACCGAGCGCCACCAGGAGCGGGGCGCCGGGGCGGACGCGCGTCAGGCGGACCACGAGGGCGGCGAGCGGTCCGTTGTCGGCGAGGTCCGCCAGCGCCTGGGCCGCCCGGTCGGTGCGCCGGGCCTTGCGGGTCACCGAGCGCAGCACACGGCCGGCCGTGGTGTAGGTCGCGGCGAAAGCGCAGCCGATGAGCAGCACGGAGAAGGTGATGCGGGGCGTGGTGGCCGCCGTCAGGACGGCGATCATCGCCCAGCGCTCGCCGATGGGCAGCACGATCATGCGGCGCACCCAGACCGTCCAGCCGACGCTGTCGAGCTTGCCGGAGAGGGCGGCGGTGGGGCTGGTGTTGGCGGTGGCGTCGTGGTTGGCCTCGTTGAAGGAGAAGTCCACGACGTGGCGGCAGGTCTGCAGGATCATCGCGCCGAGGGCGAGGGCCCACACGTCGTCGCCGCCGCGGGCCGCGCCGAGGGCGAGTCCGGCGTAGTAGGCGTACTCCTTGGCCCGGTCGAACGTGGCGTCGAGCCAGGCGCCGAGCGTGGAGTACTTCAGGGCGTAGCGGGCGAGCTGGCCGTCGGTGCAGTCCAGGACGAACGAGGCGATCAGCAGCACACCGGCCGCGATGAAGCCGCCGCGGGTGCCCGTCGCCGCGCAGCCGGCCGCTATCAGGGCGGTGAGCAGCGAGGCCGTGGTGACCTGGTTGGGCGTCAGCCCCCGGCGGGCGCACCAGCGGGCGATGTACCGCGAGTACGGGCTGATGCAGAACGTGGTGAAGAAGCCGTCGCGGGACTTCACGGCCGACTTCAGGCGTACCGCCTCGTCGTCGACGGAGGCGACGGCCTGCCGTGCCTCGTTGCGGGCCTGCGGGTCGGCCGGGACGGCGGCGACCAGGCTGCCCAGCTCGGGCCGGTGGACCTCGCTGCCGTCGGCGCCGAGGGCGGTGACGACGCGGTCGGCGACGCTGTCGAGGGCGAGTGCCGTGCCGCCGCCCGTCGAGGTCTCGCGGGCCAGCGCCCGGGTCAGCGCCTGCCGGGCGGCCGGCTGGGCGGTGACGGCGCCGGGGACGGCGGCGAGCGGGAAGCGCGGGTCGGTGAGGCCGAGACGCAAGGCGTGCGGATGGCCGACGAAGCGGGCGTCCACCAGGGCCACGCGCCGGTCGGCCGGGACGGCCGCGAGCAGGGTCTCCGCCTCGGAGGCGTCGCCGGCCACGCGCACGTCGAAGCCGAGGGACCGCAGATCGTTCTCGAGCGACGATCCGGGGACCGGCTGACCGGTGACGATGGCGGTCGACAACCGAACTCACTCCCTGATTGCCGGCGCATCCGCGCCGGTCCTCTGCATCGTGGGGCGCCCCTGCCTGCGGCACGCGGGCGGCATGTCGGCAGAGGCTATCGGATGACCGGAAGCCCGTGTTCACCGGCCGTTCACGACCCGGTCCACGGGGGCTGCCCCGGCCTTTGCCGCGATCATCATCGGGGATCCGGCGCCGCCCCACAAACCACGGGCACAAACCGCGGGCGCAGACCCGGGCACTCTCGGGCATGAGGGGCATGAGGGGCATGCGGACGGCTCGGCATAGGGTGGGCGACCATGACGTGGCTGATCACCGGCGGAGCCGGATACATCGGGGCGCACGTGGCACGGGCCATGGCGGGCGCCGGGGAGAGCGTCGTGGCGCTGGACGACCTCTCGGCCGCCGTGCCCGAGCGGCTCCCGGCAGACGTCCCGCTCGTCCGGGGCTCGACGCTGGACGGGGACCTGCTCGGGGGGGTCATCGCGGAGTACGGCGTGACGGGCGTCGTCCACCTCGCGGCGCGCAAGCAGGTCGCCGAGTCCGTGGCCCAGCCCACCCGCTACTACCGCGAGAACGTGGGGGGTCTGGCCACGCTCCTGGACGCGATCGCCAAGGCGGGCGTCCGCCGGCTGCTGTTCTCCTCGTCGGCGGCCGTGTACGGCAACCCGGACGTCGACCTGATCACCGAGAGCACCCCGTGCGCGCCGGTGAACCCCTACGGCGAGACCAAGCTGGCCGGGGAGTGGCTGGTACGGGCGGCGGGCCGGGCCCACGGCATCTCCACGGCATGCCTGCGCTACTTCAACGTGGCGGGCGCGGGCGCGCCGGAACTCGCGGACACGGGCGTGTTCAACATCGTGCCGATGGTCTTCGACCGGCTCACCCGTGACGAGGCCCCGCGGATCTTCGGCGCCGACTATCCGACGCCGGACGGCACCTGCATCCGCGACTACATCCACGTCGCCGACCTCGCCGAGGCCCATCTCGCGGCGGCCCGGCGGCTCGCGGACGGTGACCTCATGGGCGACCTGACGCTGAACATCGGCCGTGGCGAGGGCGTCTCCGTGCGCGAGCTGATCACGGTGATCGGCGAGGTCACCGGCGACCGGCGGCCACCCGTGGTCGAGGGGCGCCGCCCCGGGGACGCGCCGCGTGCGGTCGCCTCCGCCGAGCGGGCCGCCGAGGCGCTGGGCTGGCGGGCTCGGCGCGGGGTGCGGGAGATGGTCGCCTCGGCCTGGCAGGGCTGGCGGCTGCACCACGCGAAGTGAGTTGGCAGCGTCCTGACCAGCGGTTCGTTTCCGCAGGTCAGGGCACATGACAACGGTGTTCAGTGCCGCGTTGCCCGATACCCCCCACCCGTAGTTGACTGTGAGCCCGGGCGCAACACGGAAGGGCGGTCTTCTCATGGGGGCAGGGCACGACCACGGGCACGCACACTCCCATGGGCCGCCCACGGGTACGGCCGCGGCCGCCTACTGTGGCCGGCTGCGGGTGGCGCTGGGGATCACGCTGACGATCATGGTGGTCGAGATCGTCGGCGGTCTCCTCGCGGACTCGCTGGCGCTGATCGCGGACGCGGCCCACATGGCGACCGACGCGGTGGGTCTGGGCATGGCACTGCTCGCCATCCACTTCGCGAACCGGCCGCCGAGCACCAACCGCACCTTCGGCTACGCCCGCGCCGAGATCCTCGCCGCCCTGGCCAACTGCCTGCTGCTGCTCTGCGTCGGCGGTTACGTCCTGTACGAGGCGGTCCAGCGGTTCGTCACGCCCGCCGACACCCGGGGCGGCCTGATGATCGTGTTCGGTCTCATCGGCCTGGTCGCGAACACCGTCTCGCTCACCCTGCTGATGCGCGGGCAGAAGGAGAGCCTGAACGTACGCGCGGCCTTCCTGGAGGTCGCCGCGGACGCGCTGGGCTCGTTGGCGGTGCTGATCTCGGCGACCGTGATCGTGACCACGGGCTGGCAGGCGGCCGACCCGATCGCCTCGCTGGCCATCGGGCTGATGATCGTCCCGCGGACGCTGAAGCTGCTGCGCGAGACGCTGGACGTGCTGCTGGAGGCGGCCCCGAAGGACGTCGACATGGCCGAGGTGCGGGCGCACATCCTGGCCCTGGACGGCGTGGAGGACGTGCACGACCTGCATGCCTGGACGATCACCTCGGGGATGCCCGTGGTGTCCGCGCACGTGGTGGTCAGCTCGGAGGTGCTGAACGCCATCGGCAACGAGAAGATGCTGCACGAACTGCAGGGCTGCCTCGGCGGCCACTTCGACGTGGAGCACTGCACCTTCCAGCTGGAACCGGGCGGCCACGCGGAGCACGAGGCACGGCTCTGCCATTAATCCCGCGTACTGCTGTTCGACGCACCCTCGGACGGTTCCCGGCGACGGGTGCCGGGCACGATGACCTACCGGATCCCACTTCGGCGCCGCACCGCGCGGGACATGCGGACGGGCGGGGAAGTGCCGGGAGTGCCGGATTCGTACGGCAGACTTGGGGTGCGAAGACCGAGGCGAAGGATGGGTATGCCGATCACACCTGCCACCGAGACGCACAGCTCGTCGAACGGCACCGCAGAGGCGATTTTGCTGGAACTGGTCGACGAGAAGGGCGTGACGATCGGCACCGCGGAGAAGCTCGCCGCCCATCAGCCGCCGGGACAGCTGCACCGGGCGTTCTCGGTGTTCCTCTTCGACGAGCAGGGCCGGCTGCTGCTGCAGCAGCGGGCGCTCGGCAAGTACCACTCCCCCGGTGTGTGGTCCAACACCTGCTGCGGCCACCCCTACCCCGGCGAGGCGCCCTTCGCCGCGGCGGCCCGGCGGACGTACGAGGAGCTGGGCGTCTCGCCGTCACTGCTGGCGGAGGCGGGCACGGTCCGGTACAACCACCCGGACCCGGCCTCGGGCCTGGTCGAGCAGGAGTTCAACCACCTGTTCGTCGGCCTGGTGCAGTCGCCGCTCGCGCCGGACCGGGAGGAGGTCGGGGCGACCGCCTTCGTGACGGCGGCCGAGCTGGCGGAGCGGCACGCCCGGGACCCGTTCTCGGCGTGGTTCATGACCGTGCTGGACGCAGCCCGTCCGGCGGTCAGGGAGCTGACGGGCCAGTCGGCGGGCTGGTAGGCCGCCGGTAGCCCCCGCCGCCCCGTGCACTCAGGAAAAGGTCACGGGTTTGAGGGGCAGGGCTGCCCAGATCACCTTGCCGCCGCTCGCCGTGTGCTCCACGTCGACCACCCCGCCCGCCTCCTGGGCCACCTCGCGCACCAGGAGCAGTCCCCGGCCGCCGGTCTGCCCGTGGTCGGCCTCCAGGGCGGTCGGGCGGTAGGGGTGGTTGTCCTCCACCGACACCCGCACCCACTCGGCGCCGACGGCCACCTCCACGGCGAGCATCGGCGACAGCAGCGCCGCGTGCCTGACCGCGTTCGTGACCAGCTCGGAGACGATCAGCAGCAGTCCGTGCACCAGGTCGTCGGAGACCGGCACGCCCTGGCGCAGCAGCAGGTCCCGCACGGCGTGCCGCGCCTGCGGGACCGAGGCGTCCACGGCCGCCGCGGTGAACCGCCAGACTCCTTCGTAGGGCAGGGGATCGGGCGGCCGCTCGGCGCCCCCCGCTGGGCGCGGGCCGTCCCCGCGCCCGTGGTTGTCCATCGTCCGGTCGCCACCCTCGCGCTCGATTGTCACCACACGTCGAGTGTTGGTAGCGATCCGCTCCGCTCCGTATGACTGAACACAAGTCAGCTGGTATCGAACGGTTCTGACCATTGGCGTATGACATGGTCAGTTGTAGGACTGTTCCTGTCCCTTCGGCGCGCCGGTTCGCGAACTCTTCGTGTTGTACGGGTTTGGTCTGCGGCCGCCCGGCGGCGTGCTGCACGCCCCCGATACGATCCCGCGCATGGACCCCCAGCTCTCGCACCAGGTCACCGACGCCGTCGCCACGGTCGTCATCCGCCATCCGGCCAAGCGCAACGCCATGACGGCCGCGATGTGGCGGTCCCTGCCGCCGCTGCTGGAGGAGCTGGCGGGCGATCCGGACGTGCGGGCGCTCGTGCTGACCGGCGAGGGCGGGACGTTCTGTGCGGGCGCGGACATCTCCACGCTGCGGGGCTCGGCCGCCGAGGCACAGGCGCTGGCCGTGGCGGCCGAGGAGGCGCTCGCCGCGTTCCCCAAGCCGACGCTCGCCGCGGTGCGCGGTCACTGCGTGGGCGGCGGGGCCCAGCTCGCCGCGGCCTGCGATCTGCGGCTGGCGGAGGAGGGGGCGCTGTTCGGAGTGACACCGGCGAAGCTCGGGATCGTGTACCCGGCGTCCTCCACCCGGCGCCTGGTGTCGCTGGTGGGACCGGCCACCGCCAAGTACCTGCTGTTCACGGCGGAGTTGCTCGACGCTCAGCGGGCGCTGCGCACCGGGCTCGTGGACGAGGTGCTGCCCGAGGGCGAACTGGACAAGCGGATCGCCGAGCTGACCCGGATCCTCGTGTCGCGTTCCCAGCTCACCCAGGCCGCCGCGAAGGAGTTCGCGAACGGCCGCACCGACCGGGACGCCCACTGGACGGAGCAGGCACGCGGCAGCGGCGACACCGCGGAGGGGGTCGCCGCGTTCCTGGAGCGCAGGCAGCCGCGGTTCAGTTGGACTGCGTCAGGATGAAGCGGCTCCGCGCCCGCAGCCTGTCGACGAGCCGGGCGGGGGCCTTGCGCGGGGATCCTGCGTCGTAGGGCGGTGCGGGTCCTACTCGGTGGCCAGTTGGACGGTCTGGGCGGCCTCGTCGCCCGCGATCCGGCCGAGCAGGGTGAGGCCCATGTCGATGCCCGCGCAGACGCCGGCGGCGGTGACGTACTTGCCGTCGCACACCACCCGCTCCTCAGCCCGTTCGGCGCCGAACCGCTGCAGCTGGTCGGGAGTGAGCCAGTGCGAGGTGGCACGGCGGCCGTCCAGGAGCCCGGCGGCGGCGAGCAGCAAGGACCCCGTGCACACCCAGGTCGTCCAGGTGCTCGTGGCGTCGACGGCGCGCGGCCAGTCCAGCAGGGGCCGGTGTTCCATCAGGGCGCTCCGGCCGGGGCCGCCCGGGACGAGCCCGACATCTCGGGCCCGGCGGCCCGCCGAGGGTGCCGACCTGATCCCCGGTTGTCGGTGTCACCTGCCACAATTGCCGCGCAACCTCAGTGGAGAAGGCGGTACGGGATCGTGACGACACCCGGGTCCCTTGAAGTAGGGTCCATCGAAGGCAGGATCGCCGAGGAACTCGGCGTACGGCAGCGGCAGGTGAAGGCCGCGGTGGAGCTGCTCGACGGCGGTTCGACGGTGCCCTTCATCGCCCGCTACCGCAAGGAAGCGACCGAGATGCTCGACGACGCGCAGCTGCGCACGATCGAGGAGCGGCTTCGCTACCTGCGGGAGCTGGAGGAACGGCGGACCGCCATCCTGGAGTCGGTGCGCGAGCAGGGCAAGCTCACCGAGGAGCTGGAGGCGCAGATCCGGGGCGCGGAGACGAAGGCGCGCCTGGAGGACATCTACCTCCCGTACAAGCCCAAGCGGCGCACCAAGGCGCAGATCGCGCGCGAGGCGGGCCTGGAGCCGCTGGCGGAGGGGCTGCTGGGCGACCCGACCATCGAGCCGTCGGCCGCGGCTGCCGCGTTCGTGGACGCCGACAAGGGCGTCCCCGATCCGCAGGCCGCGCTGGACGGCGCGAGGGCGATCCTCACCGAGCGGTTCTCGGAGGACGCCGACCTGATCGGCGAGCTGCGCGAGCGGATGTGGGTGCGCGGGCGGCTGACCGCCAAGGTGCGGGAGGGCAAGGAGGAGGCGGGTGCCAAGTTCGCCGACTACTTCGACTTCGCCGAGCCGTTCACCGAACTGCCCTCCCACCGCATCCTGGCCATGCTGCGCGGCGAGAAGGAGGACGTCCTCGACCTCGTCCTGGAGCCGGAGGAGCCCACGGAGGGGCCTTCGTCGTACGAGGGCATCGTCGCCTCGAAGTTCGGCATCGCCGACCGGGGCCGCCCCGCCGACAAGTGGCTCAAGGACACCGTCCGCTGGGCCTGGCGCACCCGGATCCTGGTGCACCTCGGCCTCGACCTGCGGCTGAGGCTGCGTACGGCCGCCGAGGACGAGGCGGTGAACGTGTTCGCGGCGAACCTGAGGGACCTGCTGCTGGCCGCGCCCGCGGGCACCCGCGCGACGCTGGGCCTGGACCCCGGCTTCCGTACGGGCGTGAAGGTCGCCGTGGTCGACGCCACCGGCAAGGTGGTCGCCACGGACGTGATCTACCCGCACGTCCCGGCCAACAAGTGGGACGAGGCGCTCGCCAAACTGGCCCGCCTCGCCAAGGAGCACGCGGTCGAACTGGTCGCCATCGGCAACGGCACGGCGTCCCGGGAGACCGACAAGCTCGCCGGTGAGCTGATCAGCAGGCACCCGGAGCTGAAACTCACCAAGGTGATGGTGTCCGAGGCCGGCGCGTCCGTGTACTCGGCCTCACAGTACGCCTCGCAGGAACTGCCCGACATGGACGTCTCGCTGCGCGGTGCCGTCTCCATCGCCCGCCGGCTGCAGGACCCGCTGGCCGAGCTGGTGAAGATCGACCCGAAGTCGATCGGTGTCGGCCAGTACCAGCACGACCTGTCCGAGGTGAAGCTGTCCCGTTCGCTGGACGCGGTGGTCGAGGACTGTGTGAACGGCGTCGGCGTGGACGTCAACACCGCCTCCGTGCCGCTGCTCTCGCGGGTGTCCGGCGTCTCCGCGGGGCTCGCCGAGAACATCGTCGCGCACCGGGACGCCAACGGGCCGTTCACGTCGCGCTCCGAACTGAAGAAGGTGGCGCGGCTCGGCCCCAAGGCGTACGAGCAGTGCGCGGGCTTCCTGCGGATCCGGGGCGGCGACGATCCGCTGGACGCCTCCAGCGTGCACCCGGAGGCGTACCCGGTGGTGCGTCGCATGGTGAAGACGACCGGCCAGGAGGTCGCCTCCCTCATCGGCAACACCGGGGTGCTGCGCTCGCTGCGGCCGGCGGACTTCGTGGACGACACGTTCGGTCTGCCGACGGTCACCGACATCCTGAAGGAACTGGAGAAGCCGGGGCGCGACCCGCGGCCCGCGTTCAGGACGGCCACCTTCAAGGAGGGCGTGGAGAAGATCTCCGACCTGTCCGCCGGGATGGTCCTGGAGGGCGTCGTCACGAACGTGGCGGCCTTCGGCGCGTTCGTGGACGTCGGTGTCCACCAGGACGGCCTGGTGCACGTCTCGGCGATGTCGAAGACGTTCGTCAAGGACCCGCGGGACGTGGTGAAGCCGGGCGACATCGTCAAGGTGAAGGTCGTCGACGTGGACATCCCGCGCAAGCGGATCGCGCTGACGCTGCGCCTGGACGACGAGGCCGCGCCGCAGGGGCAGGGCGGCCGGCAGCAGCGCGGCGGCGGTGCCCGGCCGCCCCAGCAGCGGCAGGGTCAGGGCCAGAGCCAGCGGCAGTCCCGTGGTGGCGACCGGGGCGGCCGGCAGGCACCGGCACCGGCACCGGCCAACAGCGCGATGGCGGACGCGCTGCGCCGAGCGGGTTTGCTGAACCCGAAGGACGGTCGCCGCTGAGCCGGGGCTCCGCCCCTGGCTCGTTTCCCACCCGCCCACCTGGCTCGGTGGGCGGAGAAGCTCCCTCACGGGGCTTCGCCCCGGACCCCGGCGGGGACGCGCTCGTGCGTCCCCGCCGGGTCCGCGTCGAGCCGGCTTCAGCGCAGCTCTCCCTGTGAGGGACAGCATCGAGGTGACCCCGTTCGGAGTGGTCGGCCGACCGGTGCGGGCGGTCACCTCGGCGAGGGCTCCGTCAGCCGGCGTTCCAGGTCCCGCAGGTCCTTGCCGATGGACGAGCGGACCTTTCTGGCCATCACCGGGGCGGCCAGGCGGTAGAGCGAGCCCGCGTCGCCGCGGACCCGGATGCGGGCCAGGGTGCCCCGCGGGTGTTCGTCGAAGGTGTAGGTGACGTGCATCGGCATGGGTCCCGCGACGGACACCATGTCCAGCAGCCCAGGCGGCTCGTGCGCGGCGACCCGCAGGACGTAGTCGATGCGCCGGCCGAGGAAGTGGGCGGTGCGGGTCACCTCGGCGCCGACGCCGAAGCCGCCCGCGGCCGCCTCCCTGGTCAGCTCCGCGCTGCGGATTCCCTGGGTCCACTCCGGGTCGTGGCGCCAGTCCATGGCGTACGCGGCCACCCTCTCGGGTGGCAGCGCGATGACGCGTTCCGCCGTCTCGTCGATCGTCATACCACTCTCTCTCGGTCTCCTTGCGGGACTCCCCTCCTCCGGGTGATCAGCCGTTCCACCCAGGATTCCGTCCGCTGGCGCCGAGCGCCCGCTGGAAGGCCGGGGCGTCGTCCGGTACCGGCACGGCCGGGCCGTATCCGCCGTTGCCCCGGACCTGCTCGGCGATCTGCTCGACGACGCCGAGCGCGATCCGTGCGGTCTCGTCGCTGACGCCGAACGGCTGACCGGTGGCGCGTGCCAGGTCCCAGCCGTGCAGGGCGAGTTCCTGCAGCGTGATGGAGGCGGCGACGCCGGCCGGCAGCTCCCCCGGGCCGAACTCCGTCGTCCCCTCGTAGGCGGCGGGGTCGGACCAGGCCGTCGCGGCAAGCCCCGCGGAGTCGGCCAGCGCCCGCGGTGAGACGGCCGCGCCGGCGCCGGCACCGGGCTGTGCCTCCTTGCGAGCGGCCCGCGCCGCGGACTGCAGGGTCGAGCCGAGGTGGTCGACGAGTTCGGCGACGGTGAACCTCTCGCACGGGGTGCGGTCCTGAAGCTGTTCGTCCCGGATGCCGGAGGCGATCGCGGCGACGGCGTCGACACACTCCCGGATGGCGGGCTGGAACGCGCTGTGCTGGGTGCTCATGGGTCCTCTCCCTGCGGTTCGTTCTCGTTTTAGTACACACTAAAATGACTCGCGAGTTCTGGCAAATTCAAGTGGCGACTAAAATGACCTCCATGGATGCGGTACGAGCGGTCGCCGAGCCCCGGCGGCGCGAGATCCTCCGGCTGGTGTGGGACGTGGAGCTGTCCGCGGGCGAGATCGCGGAGCGGTTCGACGTCACGTTCGGGGCGGTCTCCCAGCACCTCAAGGTGCTCAGGGAGTCCGGCCTGGTTACGCTGCGCCAGGACGGCAAGAAGCGCTTCTACCGGGCCGACCGCGAGGCCCTCGGTCCGCTGGCCGCGTATCTGCAGTCCATGTGGGCCACCAAGCTGGACACGCTCGCCGAACTGGCGGAGGCGGCGGAACGGGCGGAGCGCTCCGAAGGGACGGACTCGTGAGCAGCAACGCGGTCACCGTGGAACGGCGCATCGCGGCGCGCCCCGAGACGGTGTTCTCCTTCTTCACCGACCGGGACAAGTGGCTGTCCTGGATGGGCAAGGACGGCGAGTTCAGCTTCGAGCCCGGCGGCGTCTACCGAACGCTGGTCAACGCCGAGAACGTCGCCGAGGGCCGCTTCGTCGAGATCGACCCGCCCAGGCGAGTCGTCTTCACCTGGGGCTGGGCCACCGGCGAGATGCCCGTGCCGCCCGGCTCCTCGACGGTCGAGATCACCCTGGAGCCGGTGCCCGAGGGCACCCTGCTGCGGCTGGTCCACCGGGACCTGCCGTCCTCCGAGGCGTGTGCCGCGCACGAGGAGGGCTGGACGCACTACACCGGCCGGCTCGCCGTCGCGGCGGCGGGCGGCGATCCCGGTCCCGACCCCTGGATGTGAGTCGGCGTCACACGTACCCGCGCCGCTGGACGAAGCCGAGGGCCAGCGCGCCCAGGGGGACGTTGAGCCAGAACGTGAGCAGCCGGTAGACCAGGACGGCCGAGGTGGCGGGCCCGGCCGGCACGCCGAGCGCGGTCAGACCGGCGATGAGTCCGGCTTCGAGCGCGCCCAGGCCGCCGGGAACGGGAGCCGCGTTGGCCAGCAGCCGGGCCGCCATGTAGGCGGCGCCGACCTGGATGAACGGGAGGTCGCCGCCGAGCGCGTGAACGCTCACGGCGAGACCCACGACCTGGACGAGGGGCAGGCCGAGCGCACCCACGGTACCGAGGGTGATCTTCAGGGGGTCGGTGGCGATGCCCTTGATGGTCGATCCGGCCGAGCTCAGGAAAGGCCACACCTTCTCGTGCAGAAAGCGCCGGCCGGGCGGGGTGAGGCCGATCAGCCCTGCGGCGGCGAGCGTGAGCGCGATGGCGGGCAGCGCGTACCGGCCGACGGGCACGTCCAGATGCACTCCGGCGTGGTGCCCACCGGCCCAGGCGAAGAACACCGCGGCGACCACGGCGTTGGCGAGGGCTCCAGCCAGACTCTGCCGCCCGACGGAGGCCGTGGCCGCGCCGGTCTCGATGCCCGTCTTCTGCAGATAGCGCAGGTTCAGCGCCATGCCGCCGACGTTGTTCGGGGTGATCCGGTTCAGGAACGAACTGGCGAACTGCACCTGGTAGGTGGGTCCGAACGGCAGCCGGTCGGGGATCGAGCCCAGTTGCAGACAGGCCGAGAACGCCGATCATCGACGTGGAACCGCCGTCAGCGTACGTGGCGCGAGCCCGATGCCCGCGTCGACCGACCGTGGACACGCCCGAATACGACACGCGGCGCAGCGGTGCGGGGCCGGGTGCGCTCAGCGCACGCGGCGCAGCGGTGCGGGGCCGGGTGCGCTCAGCGTTCCGTGACCTTGCCCGCCGCCACCTCCAGGCGGCGGGTCACCCGCACCGCGTCCAGCATGCGCCGGTCGTGGGTGACCAGCAGGAGAGTGCCCTCGTAGGCGTCGAGAGCCGACTCCAGCTGCTCGATGGCGGGCAGGTCCAGGTGGTTCGTCGGCTCGTCGAGGACGAGGAGGTTCACCCCCCGGCCCTGGAGCAACGCCAGGGCGGCGCGGGTGCGTTCACCCGGCGAGAGGGTCACCGCCGGGCGCAGTACGTGGTCGGACTTCAGGCCGAACTTGGCGAGCAGGGTGCGCACCTCCACCGGCTCGGTGTCGGGGACGGCCGCGCGGAACGCGTCGAACAGGGACTCGGGGCCGTGGAACAGCTTGCGCGCCTGGTCGACCTCGCCGACCAGGACGCCCGAGCCGAGGGCGGCATGCCCGGAGTCGAGCGGGACACGGCCCAGCAGTGCGCCGAGCAGGGTCGACTTGCCGGCGCCGTTGGCCCCGGTGACCGCGACCCGGTCCGCCCAGTCGATCTGCAGCGACACCGGGCCGAAGGTGAAGTCGCCGCGCCGGACCTCGGCGTCCCTGAGGGTCGCCACGACCGCTCCGGAGCGCGGGGCGGCCGCGATCTCCATGCGCAGTTCCCACTCCTTGCGCGGCTCCTCGACCACCTCCAGCCGCTCGATCATCCGCTGGGTCTGCCGGGCCTTGGCGGCCTGTTTCTCGCTGGCCTCGCTACGGAACTTGCGGCCGATCTTGTCGTTGTCGTTGCCGGCCTTGCGCCGGGCGTTCTTCACGCCCTTGTCCATCCAGGCCCGCTGCGTCTGGGCGCGGTCCTGGAGGGCGGTCTTCTTGTCGGCGTACTCCTCGTAGTCCTCGCGGGCGTGCCGACGAGCGACCTCCCGCTCCTCCAGGCAGCCCGCGTAGCCGCCGCCGTAGAGGTTGACCTGCCCGTGCACGAGGTCGAGTTCGAGCACCTTGGTGACTGTGCGGGTGAGGAACTCGCGGTCGTGGCTGACGACCACCGTGCCCGCGCGCAGTCCGGCGACGAAGCGCTCGAGGCGCTCCAGGCCGTCCAGATCGAGGTCGTTGGTGGGCTCGTCCAGGAGGAAGACGTCGTACCGGGAGAGGAGGAGGGAGGCGAGGCCGGCCCGGGCCGCCTGGCCGCCGGAGAGGGAGGTCATCGGCTGGTCCAAGTCCACGGCAAGGCCGAGGGAGTCGGCGACCTCCTCGGCGCGCTCCTCCAGGTCGGCGCCGCCGAGGTCCAGCCAGCGCTCGAGGCTGG
This sequence comes from Streptomyces sp. NPDC007905, assembly GCF_042959345.1. Lineage (NCBI taxonomy): Bacteria > Bacillati > Actinomycetota > Actinomycetes > Kitasatosporales > Streptomycetaceae > Streptomyces > Streptomyces sp. NPDC007905. The sequence goes on from NZ_JBIBKS010000004.1 coordinate 28,140, forward strand.
TCGCGTACGCGTCGTCGGCGCCGGGCGCCCCGTCGACCAGTGCCTGCGTGGCCTCGTCCATCACCCGCTGTGCCTCGGCGACACCGGTGCGGCGGGCCAGGAACTCCCGAACCGTCTCACCCGGCCTGCGCTCCGGCTCCTGCGGCAGATGACCGACGGTCGCGGTCGGCGGGGACAGCCGCAACTCGCCCTGCTCGGGCCGGGTCAGTCCGGCGAGCAGGCGCAGCAGGGTGGACTTGCCCGCGCCGTTGGCGCCGACCAGCCCGATCACGTCGCCGGGCGCGACGACGAGATCCAGCCCGGAGAAGAGCGAGCGGTCGCCGTGCCCGGCGGCGAGATTCTTGGCGACAAGGGTGGCAGTCATCAGGACGCCGATCCTAATGTCCCGCGCGCCGGGCGCTCAGCAGGGTATTCCCGTCCTCCGGGCACCGCCGGGCCGCCCCGTCCAGCGGTACGAGGTCCACGCACTGCGGCCCCGCCACCTGGCCACCCGAACGCCACCCGCACCTCGGCCCACGCACTGCGCGGCCCGCCCGCCCGCTTGCCCGCTTGCCCGCCCGAACGTCACCCTCACTCGGCCCACTCGGACGCGGGCACATCCCGGCCACACCACCCGCTACCAGGCCCCGGAAGCGTCCCTCGCACCCCGGCCCACCCCGACACCGCAACCACACCAGCCCGCCCGCGCGCCGCCCACGCCGGCCGGCTCCACCCCCGAGACGAACCGATCGGGTCGGCCCGACCTGACGGCGCCCCCGGGGACGCGCCCCGCCCGTAGGACGGCCACCGAGCCCCGTCCCCCACACCTCCCCTCGCCTCACTTGACCACCGGCTCCACCAGGACGCTCCCCGACGTCCGGGCCACCACGAACGACTCCCCCTTCACCGCCTGGGGGTCCAGCGGAATGCGGTGCCGGCCGGGCTCCAGGATGCCGTCGAAGATCTCCTGGGTGTGGGTGCGGTAGAGCCGGTCGAGGCGGTACGCGGTAACGCGGACCCGGCACGGCGAGGTCACCTCGATGCCCGCCTCGCCGTCGGCGGCGACCAGGCCGGTCAGCCTGCGCTGCGGGAGCGGACTGCGATCCAGCGCGTGCTCGATCTGCGCGACGAGCAGCGGCACGATCGGGGCGAGGCCGTCCACATAGGCGACCTCGACCCCGGCACGCTCGAACGCCTGTCGCACTGCGGCCCGTTCGGCCTCGCCGACCGCGCGCCCGAAGGCCACGGCGCCGTAGCCGCGCAGCTCCTCGGCGGGGACCGCACGGGCGTCCTGGGTGATGTCGGCGCCTATGCCGATGGTGCGCAACGCGGCGGCGAGTTTGGCGAGGACGGCCACGCGGGCGCCGATCAGCAGCACCCTGCGGCGGGGCGCGGGCGGGCCGTCGGCGTCCTCGATCAGGGCGGCGAGAGCGGCGCGGTACTCGGACCCGTGGAAGCGGAACGGCCCTATGCCGTGGTAGCCGTTGAGTGCCAGGTCGGCACGCTCGTCGGTCTGCCAGGCGAAGTCGCGCCAGACGTAGTCGTCCCCGTCCCGCTCGATCACGGCGGTGACCGCACCGCAGCCCAGGTCCGCGCACTCGGGGCAGCCGTAGATCACGAACCGGCCGTCCGGGAGCGGCGGTGCCGTCTCCAGCAGCAGGCTGCGCACCTGCGCGGTGAAGATGGCGGGCGGGACGTCGGAGGCGAGCGGGGAGACGGCGTCCAGGTCGGAGAGCTGGAACAGCAGCGGACGTCCGTCCACGACGAAGTCCACGAAGTCACGGTGGACCTGGTAGCCGCCGTCGGCGAGGACACCGCCGGCGCGCATCGCCGGTGCCAGGCCGAAGGTCGCGTATGCGGCAGACATGCTGTGAGTATTCCCACACCGGGACGGATGTGAGCGCGGCATGACATGTTCCGTTAGCGTCCTGGCGTGGAGCGCGGGTCGAAGGACGAAGTGATCGTGGTCGGTGGCGGGGTCGCCGGGCTGACGACGGCCGTGGTGCTGGCCGAGTCGGGCCACCGGGTGCGGGTGTGGGCCCGGGAGCCCGCCGAGCGCACGACCTCGGCGGTCGCCGGCGGACTGTGGTGGCCGTACCGCATCGAGCCCGAGCCGCTGGTCGGCGCGTGGGCGCTCGAGTCCCTGAGGGTGTACGAGGAGTTGGCGGCACGCCCCGAGGAGACGGGCGTACGCCTGGTCGAGGGCGTACACCGGGGGACGCGGCTGGACGAGCTGGGTGAGTGGGCGGCCCGGGTGCCGGGTCTTCGGGCGGTGGCCGACGGGCTGGCGGCCCGGCTGCCGTTGATCGACATGCCGGTCCATCTGGCATGGCTGCGGGAGCGGTTCGCGAGGGCGAGCGCAGCGAGATGGGGGTCCCCCGGGGCGATGTCCGGGGCGGGCACGGTGGAGGAGCGGGAGGTCACGGACCTGGCCGCCGTCCCTGCCGGTGTGGTGGTCAACTGCACGGGGCTGGGGGCGCGCGCGCTGGTGCCCGATCCGGCGGTGCGTCCGGTGCGCGGGCAGCTGGTCGTGGTGGAGAACCCGGGGATCACCACCTGGTTCACGTCCGTCGATCACTTCTCCGACGCCTCGACCTACTTCTTCCCGCAGCCGTACGGGCTGGTCCTGGGCGGTACGGCGGAGGAGGACGCCTGGTCGCTGGAGCCGGACCCGGCGATCGCCGCTGCCATCGTCTCGCGGTGCGCGGCGGTCCGGCCGGAGATCGCGGGGGCGCGCGTGCTGGCGCACCGCGTGGGCCTCAGGCCCGCCCGGGACGCGGTACGGCTGGAGCGTCAGCTCCTGCCGGACATGGGGGTGCCCCCTGCTGGAGCGCGGTCGGGAGCTCGGGGGAGGGTGCTGGTGCACAACTACGGGCACGGCGGGGCCGGGGTGACGGTGGCCTGGGGATGTGCGCGGGAGGCGGCCGGGCTGGTGGGCCCGGCCGCCTGAGCGGTCAGCTCGCGGGGAGGTGCCGTGCGGAGCGCGGTGCCCGGACGCCGTCCAGGGCCCCGCCCTCCGGTGCGGTGAGCGTGCTGCCGGACATGGCCCGGGCCAACGCCGCCGCGCCACCGACCAGCGGAACCCTGGCCGCCGTACGCGCCAGGTCCAGGGTCAGCGTCGGCTGGGTCGCCGGCGGGTCGATGAGGTCCTTGTCCGTGCCGGCGATGACCAGCGCGAGCCGGTGGCCCTTCGGGACCACGTGGTCGGTGGCCGCCAGATCCAGGGTGATGGTGTACTCCTTGCCCGGGGTGAGCGGGACCCCCTTGCCGAGCGAGGCGTAGTGGCCGAGGTCGGCCCAGCCGCGGCTGAACACCGTGTAGTCGACCTCGGCCGTCTTCGCCTTGGTCGCCTTGAAGCAGGCGCTGTCCCCGGCCGTGCTCCGGCCCCAGCAGGTGCGGTTGCCGAGCGTGGTGATGCCCTCGGCACCGTCGGCGTAGTCGCGGATGGTGTCCGGTCCGAGGTCCACCAGCACGGCGGACAGGTGGGCCGAGGAGGTGGTCGGGGTGGCGGTCACGGTCACCTTGGCGGAACCGGACAGGCGCAGGTCGCGGGTGAGCGGCGGGGTGAGGAAGCCGGCTTTCTCCGGTGTGGGCGTGGTGAGGTGGGCCGCCCAGTCGGTCTCGCTCAGCTTCGGGTCGTCGGTGAACGCCTCGGTGCCGGTGGCCGGGCGCGGGCCGAGGGTGCCGACGCCGGCCCGGGCGCCGGGGGCCGGGTGCAGGGTGGTGGCCCGGGTGCCGTGCGGCGGCCAGACCCTGGAGGTGACCCACTGGTCGGGGTGGCGTTCGATGTCGGCCATCGGCCGGCGGTCGATGCCGTTGTCGTAGCCGAGGAGTTCGTGGTCGAACCAGCGGTGGAGGGTGTCGACCCAGGCGCCGCGCCGGTAGTCGAAGGGGTCGACGTGCCCGGTCTGGGAGAGCCAGATCTTGCGCTGGACACCCCGCTCGGCCAGGGCGTCCCACCACTGGCCGAAGTGCTTGGTGCGCACGTTGAGGTCCTGCATCCCGTGCACGAGGAACACGCTGGCCCGCACCTTGGCCGCGTTCTTGACGTAGTTCCGCTCGGTCCACAGCGGAGTCCAGTCGCCGGTGCGCGGGCTGCCGTCGGCGAGCTTCTTCCGTACGGCCGCGCAGTGGGCGTGCGCGGCGTCGCTCTCGACGTATCCGGCCAGTTCGTCGGGGCCGCCGTCGTACAGCGGGGCGCCCTGGGCGAAGTAGTAGTCGTACCAGGAGGAGATGCCGCTGATCGGGACGATGGTCTTCAGGCCCTTGACGCCGGTGGCCGCGACGCCGTTGGCGATCGTGCCGTCCCAGCTCTTGCCGATCATGCCGGTGGTGCCGTTGGTCCAGGTGGCCCTGACGGTCGTGGTGCCCGTCCGGGTCGTGTACGCCCTGGCCCGGCCGCCCAGCCAGTCGATGACGGCCTTGGCGGACTGGATGTCAAAGCGGCCGCCGACGTCGACGCAGCCGTCGGAGCGGTTGGTACCGGCCAGGTCCACGCCGACGAAGGCGTAGCCGCGGGGCACGAAGTAGTTGTCGTAGAACAGCGGCATCTGGACGACGTGACCGTGCGCGTCGTACGTCTTGAGCTGGCTCTCGTTGCCCCGTCCGCAGCAGGAGTAGTAGGGGCTGGCGTCCATGATGACCGGGACCTTGCGGCCTTGGCGAGCCGGTTCGGCGGGCCGGACGATGTCGGCGGCGACGCGGTCCTTCTTCCCGTCGCCGTCCTCGTCGAGGCCGGTGTCCACCCAGACCGCCTCGCGGATGGCGTGTGCGTACGAGTAGACGGGGCGGCTCTCCCGGGGCGCGGCCTGTGCGGCGGCGGGAGTGAGGAAGGCGGCCAACAGGGCTGTGACGGCCGCGGTCGCGAGCACTCTCCAGATCGTGAAGCGCCTGCGTATCGGCGTGCGTATCGGCATGCGCGGACGGTACCCCGCTCAACTCCCGTGCAGAAGAGTGCTTTACGGCACCGCATGTGGCTGTGACGGCCGAATGGCGATCGTGTGACGGCGGGGGCCATGGACAGGCCTGGGGCCCCAGCGACTGAATAGGCTCCGAACGGACTTCTCCGAACGGACCTACGGTCCCGACGACTTGGAGCTGACGTGCACCGCAGAATCATCGCGCCGGGCGCACTCGCGGCGGCCTCCCTCCTGCTGGTGATCCCGGCATCGGCCGCGAGCCACTCCCCCGGCGCGCCGGGCATCGGCGACCCCTACTACCCGTACTACGGCAACGGCGGCTACGACGTCTCGCACTACGACCTGAGGCTGCGATACCAGCCGAGGACGGACGAACTGCAGGGCACCGCCACCATCTCGGCGAGGACCACGCAGGACCTGTCCAGCTTCGACCTGGACTTCCTGCTGGACGTGAGGGAGGTGCGGGTCGACGGCGCCAAGGCGTCCTTCGCGACCTCCGGCCAGCACGAACTGGTGGTGACCCCGAAGACCCCCCTGGCCAAGGGCACACCGATCACCGTCGTCGTCCGCTACAGCGGGGTGCCGTCGACGAAGAGCGCCTACGGCTTCACCACTTGGCACCGCACTCCGGACGGCGCGGTGGCCGCCGACGAACCCGAGGCCGCCTGGTGGTGGTTCCCGAGCAACGACCACCCGAGCGACAAGGCCACCTACGACGTGTCGGTGGCCGTCCCGGACGGCACCCAGGCCATCTCCAACGGCACACTGCAGTCGGCTGCTTCGAAGCTGGGCTGGACCCGCTACAACTGGCGGCAGAACAAGCCGCAGGCGACCTATCTCACCACGCTCGCGCTCGGCCGGTTCGACATCACCACCGGCACCTCCGACGGCGGGGTGCCGGTCGTCAACGCCTACAGCAAGGACCTCGGCGACAACGACGGGGCCGCGCGCGCGAGCGTGGAGCGCACCGGGGAGCTCGTGGACTGGCTGAGCGGCTACTTCGGGCCGTATCCGTTCGGTTCGGCCGGCGGGTACGTCCCCAACACCACCACCGGCTACGCGCTGGAGACGCAGACCCGCGTCTACTACAGCCCCAAGCAGTTCGCGAACGGCTCCAACACCTCGGTGGTCGTGCACGAACTGGCCCACCAGTGGTACGGCGACGACGTGTCGCTGAAGGGCTGGAAGGACATCTGGATCAACGAGGGATTCGCGCGCTACGCGCAGTGGCTGTGGTCCGAGCACGAGGGCGAGGGCACCACCCAGGAACTCGCCGACTACGTCTACGGCTCGCACCCGGCCGACGACGCGTTCTGGACGGTCAGGCCCGGCGACCCGGGTCCGGACGACCAGTTCGACATCGCCGTCTACGACCGGGGCGCGCTCGCCATCCAGGCGCTGCGCAAGGAGGTCGGCGACGACGCGTTCTTCGCCATCCTGAGGGGCTGGCCCAAGGACCACGCGTACGGCAACGCGTCGGTGGCCGACTTCCAGAAGTACGCCGAACAGGTGTCCGGCAAGCCGCTCGCCACGCTGTTCGACACCTGGCTGTTCCAGCCGTCGAAGCCGGCGGCGCCCGCCGCACGCGCGGCGTCCCTGGTGAAGCCAGGCACGGCGGTCGCACAGCCGAAGTCGTGGAAGAGGATCGAGGCGACGAACGAGGTGCACGGGCACTGAGTGCCCGGACGCCTCACGCTCTCGACCCGGCCACCTGCCCGAGCAGTTCGTCCCGGCCCATCGCCTCCGCGCGGGTGGCCGGGACCGTGCAGGCGTACGCCCCCGCGACCGCGCCGTACCGGGCACACCGCGCGGGCGGCTCGCCGGTGAGGCGGCCGTAGAGGAACGCGGCGGCGAAGGCGTCGCCCGCGCCGTTGGAGTCGACCACCGGCGCGGGCGGGGTCACCACCGGTATCCGGGTCAGCTCGCTGTCGGCCAGCAGATACGCGCCTTCGGCACCGGCGGTGGCGACGACGACCTCGGCCCGGCCGCGCTCGGCGATGCGCCGCATGGTCCGCTCGGGGTCGGCCAGTGCGGCCGTGGAGAGGAAGACGACGTCCGCGGCGAGGGCGAAGGGCTCGTGATAGGGGTTCTCGCCGTCCCAGTCGTGCAGATCGGTGGAGAGGGGGACGCCCGTGTCGATCAGCACGGGCAGGGCATCGGCGCAGGGCTGGGTGATGGTCACGTGCACGTGCCGGCCGGCCCCGGCCAGCATGCGCAGCAGCTCCTCCGGGAACCGGTCGCCGGGGTGGGTGCGGCTGGTGTCGTACAAGGACAGCCGCCGGCCGTCCGGGCCGACGAGGTTGACCGCACGCTTGGTCCCGGCGGGCTGCGGGAGCGCGGTGAGGCCGATGCCCCGCTCCCGGTGCAGGGCGCGGACGAGGTCGCCCTCGGGGTCGTCGCCGAGCAGGTCGAGGTGGTGGGTGCGCAGACCGAGCGCCGCCAGGCCCACCGCGACGAAGTCGCCGGTCTGCCCCGCGCGGGTGCGGATTCCTGAGTCGATCATGTAGCTGTCGGCGTACGGGAGCGGCAGCTCGGGCACGTACACGATCGTGTCCACTCCGGCTCCGCCCAGCACCAGGACATCGATTTCACCCGTTTGCGCGGTCATCCCCCGCCCTCCCCGTGTGCGTGCGCCGTCACCGCGATCCCGCGCCATCGCCCCGCGGGGTGGGCCAGGTGCCTCTCCTCGTGCGTGCCCCGGGTCATGGGTGTCCGCGGGTCGTACGTGGCTGGCCGCGCAGTTCCCCGCGCCCCTTCAGGGCGCGCCCCCCACCGTACGACACCAGGTACTGGAGCGTGCCCGGCACGAAGCCCCGCCCCCGATATCGTTGCGGACATGGGCGATCACCTTGGCGCCCCTGACGGACGGAACGGCGGCGTCACCGTGGACCTACGTGATCTCCGACCTGACGCCACGGTGGGCGATGCCACTGACAGCGGCTCTGAGCTGCTACTTCGTCAGCTGCGTGAGTTCCGTGTCGGTGTTGCGGGACACCCGGCGGCGTACCCCGAACCAGCCGCCGAGGAGCAGGAGGGCGATCACCGGGATGAGCAGCAGGGTCTTGCGGCCGACCTCGGGGTCGTTCCACATCATGCCGAGGCAGACCAGCAGGAAGGCGATCGTGGCGATCTCCGTGACGGGGCTGAACCTCAGCCGGAAGTGCGGCCGGGTCACCAGGCCCGCCCGGGCGCGGCGGACGAAGACCAGGTGGCAGACCATGATGATCACCCAGGTGCTGATGATGCCGAGGGAGGCGACGTTCAGCACGATCTCGAAGGCCTGGCTGGGCACGAGGTAGTTCAGGCCGACACCGAGCACGCAGACCGCGCAGGTCAGCAGGATGCCGCCGTAGGGGACCTGGCTGCGGTTCATCCGGGCGGTGAACTTCGGCGCGGAGCCCGCGGTGGCCATGGAGCGCAGGATGCGGCCGGTGGAGTACAGGCCGGAGTTGAGCGAGGACATGGCGGCGGTCAGCACGACCAGGTTCATCACGTCGCCCGCGGCCGGGATGCCGATCTTCGACAGGACCGTGACGAACGGGCTCTGGTCGGCGGAGTACACAGAGCCGGGCAGCAGCAGGGCGAGCAGCACGACCGAGCCGACGTAGAACAGGCCCACCCGCCACATGATCGAGTTCACCGCGCGCGGGACGACCTTCTCCGGCTCGGCGGTCTCGCCGGCGGCGACACCGACCAGCTCCAGGGCGGCGTACGCGAAGATCACGCCCTGCATGACGAGGACGACGGGCATCAGGCCGTGCGGGAAGACACCGCCGTGGTCGGTGATGACGCTCAGGCCCGGCTTCTGGCCGCCGACCTCGTGCTGGGTGGCGAGCAGGAAGATGCCGACGAACATGAAGCTCACCAGGGTGGCGACCTTGATGATCGCGAACCAGAACTCCATCTCGCCGAAGATCTTCACCGAGATCAGGTTCACGGCCAGCACCACCGCGAGGGCGACCAGCGCCAGCACCCACTGCGGGATGGACGTGAACATGCTCCAGTAGTGCGTGTAGAGCGCGATCGCGGTGATGTCGGCGATGCCGGTGGTCGACCAGTTCAGGAAGTACATCCAGCCGGCGACGTAGGCGCCCTTCTCGCCGAGGAACTCGCGCGCGTACGACACGAACGAGCCGGAGGAGGGGCGGTACAGGACCAGCTCGCCCAGGGCCCGGACGACGAAGAAGGCGAAGACGCCGCAGACCAGGTAGGCCAGGGCGAGCGCCGGGCCCGCGTGGTGCAGGCGGCCGCCGGCGCCGAGGAAGAGCCCGGTGCCGATGGCGCCGCCGATGGCGATCATGTTGACGTGACGGGCCTTGAGGTCCTTGCTGTAACCGGCGTCGCCCGCGTCGGCCGGTGTCCCGGCTGCCGCGTTGCGGGAATCGGCCTGTGCGGTGGTGTGCACGGCGTCCTTGCTCACGGGTGGTTCCACTTCCTGGTGCGCCCCGGACGTCGTGGGTCCGGGTGTCGTGCAGGTCCCGGCCCGCACCAGCAGGTGTGTCGCGGCACAGACCAAGGCAGCATTTTCCCAGGGGATCACCGGGCACGCGATGGCCCATGTCACACAGCGGTGCTTGTCACAGGCACATCGCTCCGCTCCGGCGGGTTTCACAGCAGTGGTGAGACAGCGATACTGCTGCGCATGACGACCGATGCCGAGGACCAGACGGAGCCGGGTGGGCCGGCCCTCACGATCGACGAGCTGGCCGCGCGGGCGGGCGTCACGGTCCGCACCATCCGCTTCTACGGCAGCAAGGGGCTGCTCCCGCCGCCGGTGATCGGTCCGCGCCGGGTCGGTCACTACGGGCCGGGGCATGTGGCGCGGCTGGCGCTCATCGAGGAGTTGCAGCAGCAGGGCATGACCCTCGCGGCGATCGAGCGGTACCTGCGGCAGCTGCCGCCGGAACTCACCCCGCACGACCTGGCCATCCACCGCGCGGTGGTCGCCTCGTGGGCGCCGGACGCGGTGGAGACGGTGTCGCGCCGGGAACTCGAGCGGCGGGCGGGACGGTCACTCGCCCCCGGGGACATCGAGCGGCTGGCGGCGATGGGCGTCGTCGCACCGGGAGACGAGGCAGACGCGGACGCCTTCCGTGTCGACTCCGGGCTGCTCCGGCTCGGCGTCCAGCTCCTCGACGTACCCCTGTCGCAGGATGCGATCCTCGCGGCGCGCAAGGTGCTCATCGAGCACTCGCGCGCCGCGGCCCACGAGCTCTCTCAGCTCTTCCGAGGCGAGGTGGCGGAGCGTGACACCCGGGATGTGAAGTCCCTGTCGGCGCACATGCACCCCCTGGTGGTGCAGGCGCTGCTGACGACGTTCCAGCGATCGCTGCGGGAAGAGCTGAGCGAGTGGCTCACCAGGTCACGAACGGACTGAGTCGCTGAACCGCTCCCCCTTCTCCGCCTTCTCCACCAGCAGCGCGGGCGGGGTGAAGCGGTCGCCGTAGCGCTCGGCGAGCTCACGCGCGCGTGCCACGAATCCCGGCAGGCCACCCTCGTAGCCGTTGATGTACTGCAGCACACCGCCGGTCCAGCCCGGGAAACCGATGCCGAGGATGGAGCCGATGTTGGCGTCGGCGACGGAGGTCAGGACGCCCTCTTCGACGAGGCGTACGGTGTCGAGGGCCTCGGAGAAGAGCATGCGCTCCTGCATGTCCCGGAACGGGATCTCGTACCCGGGCCTGGTGAAGTGCTCGCGCAGGCCCGGCCAGAGCCCGGCCCGCTTGCCGTCCTCCGTGTAGTCGTAGAACCCGGCGCCGCCGCTGCGACCGGTGCGGCCGAACTCGTCGACCAGGCGGTCGATGACCGCCTCCGCCGGGTGCGCGGACCAGGTGCCGCCCGCCTCCTCCACGGCCCGCCTGGTCTCGCCCCGGATCTTGCGCGGGAGGGTGAGGGTCAGCTCGTCCATGAGGGAGAGCACCTTGGCCGGGTAGCCGGCCTGGGCGGCGGCCTGCTCCACGGAGGCGGGCTCGATGCCCTCGCCGACCATGGCGACGCCCTCGTTGATGAAGTGCCCGATCACCCGGGAGGTGAAGAAGCCGCGCGAGTCGTTGACGACGATCGGCGTCTTGTTGATCTGCCGGACCAGGTCGAAGGCCCGGGCCAGGGCCTCGTCGCCGGTCCGCTCGCCCTTGATGATCTCGACCAGCGGCATCTTGTCGACGGGCGAGAAGAAGTGCAGCCCGATGAAGTCGGCCTGGCGCTCCACGCCCTCGGCGAGTGCGGTGATGGGCAGGGTCGAGGTGTTGGAACACAGCAGCGCGTCGGGGGCGACGACGGACTCGATCTCCTGGAACACCTTGTGCTTGAGTGCCGTGTCCTCGAAGACGGCCTCGATCACCGCGTCGCAGCCCGCGAGGTCGGCGGCGTCGGCGGTGGGGGTGATACGGGCGAGGAGCGCGTCGGCCTTCTCCTGGCTGGTGCGGCCCTTGGCGACGGCCTTGGCGCACAGCTTCTCGGAGTAGCCCTTGCCCTTGACGGCCGCCTCCAGGGAGACGTCCTTCAGGACGACGTCGATGCCCGCGCGGGCGCACGAGTAGGCGATGCCGGCGCCCATCATGCCGGCGCCGAGGACGGCGACCCTGTGGACCGTGCGGGGCTCGATGCCCTTCGGGCGGTTGGCGCCGGAGTTGACGGCCTGGAGGTCGAAGAAGAACGCCTGGATCATGTTCTTCGAGGTCTGGCCGGCGGCCAGCTCCACGAAGTAGCGGGCCTCGATGACCTCGGCGGTCTCGAAGTCGACCTGGGAGCCCTCGACGGCCGCGGCGAGGATGTTGCGCGGCGCGGGGTAGGGGGCGCCTCCCGTCTGCTTGCGCAGGGTGGCCGGGAAGGCGGGCAGGTTGGCTGCGAACTTGGGGTTGGCCGGCGTACCGCCCGGGATCCTGTAGCCCGGCTTGTCCCAGGGCTGCTGCGACTCGGGGTTGGCGTCGACGAAGGCGCGGGCCTTGGCTAGCAGTTCCTCGGGCGTGGCGGCGACCTCGTGGACGAGACCGTTCTCCTGGGCGCGTCGCGCGGTGTACTGCGTTCCCTGGAGGAGCACCTTGAGCAGGGCGTCCGCGATACCCAGCAGCCGTACCGTGCGGACGACCCCGCCGCCGCCGGGGAGCAGGCCGAGGGTGACCTCGGGGCAGCCGATCTTCGTGCCGGGGGTGTCGAGAGCCACCCGGTGGTGGCAGGCGAGGGCCAGTTCGAAACCGCCGCCGAGGGCCGCGCCGTTGATCGCCGCGACGACCGGCTTGCCGAGGGTCTCGATGCGGCGCAGGTTGCGCTTGATGGCGAGGCCGCCGTCGAACAGCTCCTGCGCGGTCTCGGGCGTGACCCGGATCAGGTCGCGCAGGTCACCGCCCGCGAAGAAGGTCTTCTTCGCCGAGGTGAAGATGATGCCGCGGATCGAGTCCTGCTCGGCTTCGAGCCGGTCGGTGATGGCGGCGAGGGAGTCGCGGAACGCCTGGTTCATGGTGTTCGCGGACTGGGCGGGGTCGTCGAGGACGAGGGTGACGACACCGGTGTCGTCCTGCTCCCAGCGGATGGTGGTGCTCTCGGTCATGACAGTCGTCTCCGTTGAGGTCTCGTGATTCCGCGGGGAGTTCAGATGCGCTCGACGATGGTGGCGATGCCCATGCCGCCGCCCACGCACAAGGTGGCGAGGCCGTAGCGCTTGTCCTGGCGCTCGAGTTCGTCGATGAGGGAACCGAGGATCATCGCGCCGGTGGCGCCGAGCGGGTGGCCGAGGGCGATGGCGCCGCCGTTGACGTTGACCTTGTCCAGGGACAGGCCCATGTCCTTCACGAAGCGCAGCACGACCGCGGCGAACGCCTCGTTGATCTCGACCAGGTCGATGTCGTCGATGGTCAGGCCGGCCTTGGCGAGCGCCTTGCGGGTGGCGGGGGCGGGCCCGGTGAGCATGATGGTCGGCTCGGAGCCGGAGACGGCGGCGGAGACGATCCGCGCGCGCGGGGTGAGGCCGTGGCGCTCGCCGACCTCCTTGGAGCCGATCGCGACCAGGGAGGCGCCGTCCACGATGCCGGAGGAGTTGCCCGCGTGGTGCACGTGATCGATCTTCTCCACCCAGTGGTACTTCTGCAGCGCGACCGCGTCGAAGCCGCCCAGCTCGCCAATGTCCGCGAACGAGGGCTTGAGCTTGGCGAGGGAGTCGGCGGTGGTCCCGGGGCGCGGGTGCTCGTCGTGGTCGAGGACGACCAGGCCGCTGCGGTCCTTGACGGGGACGACGGAGCGGTTGAAGCGGCCCTCCTTCCAGGCGGTGGCGGCGCGCTCCTGCGACAGGGCCGCATACTCGTCCACGTCACGCCGGGAGAAACCCTCGATGGTGGCGATGAGGTCGGCGCCGATGCCCTGCGGCACGAAGTTGACGGCCAGGTTGGTCATCGGGTCGTTGAACCAGGCGCCACCGTCCGAGGCCATCGGCACGCGGGACATGGACTCCACGCCACCGGCCAGCACCAGGTCCTCCCAGCCCGAGCGGATCTTGACGGCGGCCAGGTTGACGGCCTCCAGGCCGGAGGCACAGAAGCGGTTCTCCTGGACGCCGGCGACCGTGTCCGGCAGTCCGGCGGCGATCGCGGCGATCCGGGCGATGTCGGAGCCCTGGTCGCCGACGGGGCCGACGACGCCGAGCACGATGTCGTCGATGGCGGCCGGGTCGAGGCCCGGGAAGCGGTCGCGGATCTCGTGGATGAGACCGACGACCAGATCGATGGGCTTCGTGCCGTGCAGGGCGCCGTTCGCCTTGCCGCGGCCGCGCGGGGTGCGGATCGCGTCGTACACGTACGCTTCGGTGCTCACTGGGTGTGCCTTTCGGGAGGGCGCGCCGAGCAGGGTCGGTCGCCGAGGGCGGAGGGTCGTCGGAGGGCCGGGGTCAGTCGCCGTCGGCGACGAGCTCGTCGTTCACAAGGTCAGGTATGCCCCAGTCCCGCGCCACCGTCCCCGTGTGGGCGCCCGGAAGGGCCGGGCCGGTGCGCACGGCGGTCGGGGTCGCGGAGAAGCGGGGGGCGGGGGCCGGCTGGGTGAGGCCGGCGTGCTCGGTGAAGGTGCCGCGGGCGGCCAGGTGCGGGTGGTGCGGGGCCTCGCGCAGGGAGAGGACGGGCGCCACGCAGGCGTCGGAGCCCTCGAAGACGGCCGTCCACTCCTCGCGGGTACGGGACTTGAAGCGGGCGGCGACGCGTTCGCGCAGCTCGCCCCAGCGGGTCCAGTCCGTGCGGGCCGGGGCCAGGTCGTCCAGGTCGAGCAGGTGCAGGAACTCCTCGTAGAACCGGGCTTCCAGGGCACCGACCGCCATGTGCCGGCCGTCGGCGGTCTCGTAGGTGCCGTAGTACGGGCAGCCGCCGTCCAGGAGGTTGGCGCCGCGCCGGTCCTGCCAGCCGCCGGCGGCCAGCATGCCGTGGATCATCGCGGACAGGTGCGCCGCGCCGTCCACGATGGCCGCGTCGACGACCTGCCCGGTGCCGGACGCGCGCGCGTGGTGCAGGGCGGCGAGGACGCCGACGGCGAGGTAGAGGGAGCCGCCCGCGTAGTCGCCGAGCAGGTTGGCGGGGACGGCCGGGGGCTGGTCGGGCCGGCCGATCATGCCGAGGGTGCCGGTGAGGGCGATGTAGGCCACGTCGTGCCCGGCGCGGTCGGCGAGGGGGCCTTCCTGGCCCCAGCCGGTCATCCGGCCGTAGACCAGACGGGGGTTGCGGGCGTGGCAGGCCTCAGGGCCGACGCCGAGGCGTTCGGCCACTCCGGGCCGGTAGCCCTCGATGAGGATGTCGGCCCGGCCGGCGAGGTCCAGGACGCGTGCGGGGCCGTCCGGCGACTTGAGGTCGACGACCACCGAGCGCTTGTTGCGGTTGGTCACGTCGTACGCGGGCTCGATCCCGAGGCCCGGGCCGCCCGGGCGGTCCACCCGGACCACGTCGGCGCCGAGGTCGGCGAGGAGCATGGCGGCGAACGGGCCCGGCCCGATGCCGGCCAGCTCCACCACGCGCACGCCGGAGAGCGGACCGTTCCCCGACGTCCTCGGCGTCTCTGCCGTCGTCATGCCGTCCTGCCCCCAAGCACATGTGACACCGATGATGTAACACCGGTGATGCTAAGAACACGTTCCACCGGACACAAGACCTGAACGAGCAAGCGCTTAGCCAAGTGGCCGGCCGGTCCCGCCGAGGCCGTATCCACGGGACCGCACTCCTCACGCTAGCCTCAGCCACCGACAGCGGCGCGGGCTGCAGGACCAAGGGGTGTCATGAGCAGGCTGAAAAGGACGGACCGTCCCTACGACATCGTGCTCTTCGGAGCCACCGGCTTCGTCGGCACGCTCACGGCGGAGTACCTCGCCGCGCACGCCCCCGGCGACCTGCGCTGGGCGATCGCGGGCCGCGACGGGGAGAAGCTGGAGCGGCTGCGCGAACGGCTGTCCGGCGGCTCCGGCGGCTCCGCCATCGGGGTGCTTCGGGCCGACGTGACCGAACCGGCCACGCTGCGCGCGCTCGCCGAGCACGCGCGCGTGGTGGCCACGACCGTGGGGCCCTACCTCACCTACGGCGAGGAACTCGTCGCGGCCTGCGCGGACACCGGGGCCGACTACCTCGACCTGACCGGCGAGCCCGAGTTCGTGGACCTGATGTACGTCCGGCACGACGCACGCGCGCGTGAGACCGGAGCCCGCCTCGTGCACGCCTGCGGCTTCGACTCCGTACCGCACGACCTGGGCGTGTACTTCACGGTCCGGCGGCTGCCGGAGGGCGTGCCGCTGACCGTGGACGGGTTCGTGACCGCCGACGCGACCTTCTCCGGGGGCACGCTGGCCTCGGCGCTGAACCAGTTCGCTCGCGGCCGGCACCTGGTGGCGGCGGCCCGCGAACGCCGCCGGCACGAGCCGCGGCTGATGGAACGCCGGGTGGCGGCACCGACGGGCGTGCCGCGCTTCGCCAGGGAGGTCGGCGCCTGGGCGCTGCCGCTGCCGACCATCGACCCGCAGATCGTGCGCCGCTCGGCGAAGGCCCTGGACCGGTACGGGCCGGACTTCCGCTACCGGCACTACGCGGCGGTCAGGCACCTGCCGGTCGCCGCGGGGGGTGTCGCCGCCGTGGGCGCGGTCGCGGCCGCCGCCCAACTGCCGCCCGCCCGGCGCTGGTTGTCGAACCGGCTCAGGCCCGGCGACGGGCCCGGTGCCGAGAAGCGGGCGAAGAGCTGGTTCAAGGTGCGCTTCGTCGGCGAGGGCGGCGGACGGCGTGTCTTCACCGAGGTCGCGGGCGGCGACCCGGGCTACGACGAGACGGCGAAGATGTTCGCCGAGGCGGCCCTCAGCCTGGCCTTCGACGAGTTGCCGCCGACCGCCGGGCAGGTGACCACGGCTACCGCCATGGGCGACGCGCTGACCGAGCGGCTGCGCGCGGCGGGGATCATCTTCCGGGTGGCTGCCGAGCGGTAGGCCGCGGGCACTACCCCTGCCACGCGAGCAGGGTCCAGAGCATCCCGCCGATCCAGCCGAGCCCCGCCACGACGGCGAGGACCAGCGCGGCCGTCACGGCGCGCTCGACGGGCTGGGCGGGGCGGGTCAGGGGCTTCGCGGAGCGGTGCGTCGTCATGCGGGCCAGCCTGCCGGTGGGGTGGCGCGGGCACATCCGTACGCGTACTCACACGACGTACTCACCGTCCGGCGGCATGCTCCCGGCCGCAGGGGCGTCGTGTCAGGAGGTCGGCGCCCAGCGCGTCGCCGCTTCCCGAAGCACCCGCCGGCACAGGGCGTCCGCCCTGCGCGTGGTCTCCGGCAGCCGGTACTCGGGTGTCAGCGCCAGGGTGTGCGCGAGGGCGTTGTCCAGGCTCACCCGGTGGCCGACCGAGACGAAGACCGGCTTGACGCCGTCCCGGGTGCGCAGCGCGCGGCCGACCTCCTCGGTGCCGGCCAGGAGAGGCGCGGCACTGCCCCGGGCGGGCCCGGGGTCGTCGTACGCGAAGGTGAACGGGTTCTTGGCGACGCCGATGGTCGGCAGGTCCGTGAGCACGCCGAGGTGGCTGGCGAGGCCGAAGCGGCGGGGGTGGGCGCGGCCGTAGCCGTCGCACACGACCACGCCCGGCGGGCAGGGCAGGGCGTCCAGGGCGGCCCGCACGGTAGGGATCTCACGGAAGGCGAGCAGCCCGGGAACGTACGGGAAGGAGATCCGGCCGACGGCCGTCGTCTGCGCGACGACCTCCAGCGTGGCCGCGTCCAGGACGACGGCCGCCGCGGCGACGAGGTCGCGGTCGTCGTCGTAGGCGACGTCGACACCCGTGACATGGCCCGTCCCCGGCGGCGGCCCCGGCTCGTCGAGCACCACCCGCCCGCGCAGTTCGTCCTGTACGGCGCGGGCCTCTTCCTCGGTCGCGGGCCAGCCCGCGGGTACGCCTACGGTCGACATGATGGCCAAGACTGTACGGTCCGCCGACGCCGGGTCGGGCCACCGGGGGTAGGCTCGCGATCATGTTCGTACTGGAGCTGTCCTACACCGCCCCGCTCGACGCCGTGGACGGGGTGCTCCCGGCACATTCGGCCTGGCTCGACGAGCAGTACGACAAGGGCTTCTTCCTCGCCTCCGGGCGCAAGGACCCCCGCGACGGCGGGGTGATCCTGGCCGTCGCGGAGGACCGCGCCCGTATCGAGGAGGTCGCCGCCGGCGACCCGTTCGTGGTCGCCGGGGTGTGCGAGTACCGCATCACGGAGTTCATCGCCACGAAGACGGCCCCCGAACTGGCGCACCACCGGCAGACGCTGAGCTGAGCCCTCGGGGTCAGCTCTTCTTGCCTTTCAGCGCGCGCTGCAGCTCGTCCTTGTTCATGTGCGAACGGCCTTCGATGCCGCGCTGCTTGGCCTCGTTGTACAGCTGGTCGCGGGTCGGGCCCTGGGAGCCGGCCCGATTGCCCGACCGCTGCCCACCGCGCTTGCTGGACGACATGTCCTGCGTCGAGCTGCGGCTCGCGGTCTTGGACTCACCGGCGCGGGCGCGTTCCTTGTTCACGGTCCGCGCGGCGATCTCCTTGGCGCGCTTGGTGCTCTCGCCCCGGTCCTGCGCGCTTTCCTTGATGTGTTCGTACTGTCGCTCCCGCTTGGAGCTGGAACCGGCGGGCATGATCGCTCCCTTCCTCCTGTGCGGTGGGGACACGAGTACCCGGGTTCCCGGCGCTTACGTCACCGCTCCAGCCGGGCCACCCGTCCCTGCTCCCCGGCTGCCCAGCAACTCAGGTCGGGGGTGCAGTCCACGGTGTCGTAGGAGCCGGTGTCGATGGTCCGCCAGGTGCGGCCGCCGTCGGTGGTCAGGTCGGTGCCGGTGGGGCCGACGGCGAGCGCGGCGCTGCGGGTGTGCGGAAGCCAGGCGGCGCCTGAGCGGTAGGCGGGCGGCGGCGTGGCGGCGGTGCGCCAGGTACGGCCGCCGTCGGCGGTGACCGCGGCGGCCAGCGGCGAGGGCTGGTCCGCTCGGTAGTCGCCGCCGACCGCGATGCCGTGGGTGCGGTCGCGGAAGGCCAGCGCGAAGACGCCCTTGGCCGAATCGCCCCCGGGGACAGGCGTATCGGCGGCCGTCCAGGTCAGTCCTCGGTCGGCGGAGTGCAGCACGCGCGCGTGCGCACCGCCGCCGGTCGCCAGCCAGACGTCCTTCGGCCCGGAGGTGACCAGGCACTGGCCGCTCGCCGCGAAGCCGGCCTCGCCGTCGAGGGCGGCCGGCATGCCGTCGTCGGGCAGCACCCGCCAGGAGCGGCCGCCGTCGCTGGTGGACAGGATGCGGAACCTGCCGTCCACCGGGTCGCTCAGGGCGAGTCCGTGGCGTCGGTCGAAGAAGGCGAGGCAGTCGTAGAAGGCCTTCGGGTCGGTGTTGCGGAAGGACTCGGTCCAGGTCGCGCCGCCGTCGTTGGTGCGGT
The DNA here is from genome assembly GCF_042959345.1 of Streptomyces sp. NPDC007905. Lineage (NCBI taxonomy): Bacteria > Bacillati > Actinomycetota > Actinomycetes > Kitasatosporales > Streptomycetaceae > Streptomyces > Streptomyces sp. NPDC007905. The sequence goes on from NZ_JBIBKS010000004.1 coordinate 46,925, forward strand.
AGACGCGGGAGGCCTCGCCCTCGCCGATGGCCAGCACCACCGCGTGCCGCGCGTCGAACGCCTCGACGTCCCGGAACTGCAGGTCGGCCGCGCCGGGCGGGGAGACGTTCCGCCAGCCGGCCCCGCCGTCGGTGGTGCGCAGCACGGTGCCTGCCGTGCCGGCCAGCCAGGCGGTGTCGCGGTCCACGGCCGCCAGGCCGCGGAAACGTACCTGCGGTGTGCCGCTGTTCTTCGCCGCCCAGTGCACGGCCCCGTGCCCGAGCGGCCCCGCCTCGGCGACCGGCACCGTCAGCGCGGCCAGCGCCGCTCCGCACGCCACCCCCGCCGCCACCAGCCGGCCTGTCCGTCCCCTGTGTCGCGTGCTCCCCAAGCGCCTCATGGCGGGCGAAGCTAGCCCACCGGCCTTCCGCCGTCCAGAGGACCCCACGGCCGCGGGCCTGCCCGCGCATGAACGCGGTGACCGAGGTCACTCGTTCCCCGTGTGCACGGATTGGCCGATTCCGTCGTCTCTTCCAGTGCCAGGTGCCACACACCCGGAAGTACGTCCCGCCGTCACGAGGGAGCAACGCGTTGTCCACCGTCATCGAGCAGCCCGTAGAGGCGCGCCTCGTCGCCGCCGCACCGCGCATGCCGAGCATTCCCGCGACGCTGTGCTACGACCGGCGCGACCCGTTCGCCGTCCGCATGACCTTCCCGGCCCCGGCCACGCTGGAGGGTGTCGAGGTCTGCTGGACCTTCTCCCGCGAGCTGCTCACGGCCGGGCTGCAGGGACCGGAGGGCTTCGGGGACGTGCGCGTGCGACCGTACGGCTACGACCGCACCGTTCTGGAGTTCCACGCGCCCGAGGGCACCGCGGTCGTGCACGTGCGTTCCGGCGAGATCCGGCGGTTCCTGGAGGCGACCGGCGACGTGGTGCCGGTCGGCCTCGAACATCTCCAGCTGGACCTCGACCACGACCTGGCCGAGCTGATGCGGGACGCCTGCTGACGCACTACCCGCGGGTGCGCGGCGTGTTCAGCTCGCCGTAGGCGAACCCGCCGGCCGGCGTCCCGTAGGTCCCCTCCCGCAGCAGCTCCCGCGTGGCGCGGCGGACCAGGGCGTGGACGGCCCGGGCAAGGCCCGCCCCCGTGGTGATCCGGGCGACACCGAGCGCGGCCGGCTCGGCGACCGTCGGAGCGCCGGGGTCCACCATCACGCTGAGCCGCCCGTCGATGCCCGCGACGAGCGCCTTGACCGTCCCTGGGTCGACGGCCCCGGGGACGAAGATCCCGTCGGCGTCCGCGGCGAGGCAGGCGGCGGCCCGCTCCACAGTCGGATCCACTCCCCCGGCACCGCACAGGAACGTGCCGATGCGCGCGTTGACGAACAGCGGCACGCCCATCCCGTCGGCGGTCGCACGGGCGGCGGCGATCCTCCCCCGGACTTCGTCCGCGGGGTCCCCCCTTTCGCTTCGCTCGCCTGCTCGGCGACCGGCCGCAGCGGCTCACCGCCCGCCTCATGTCGCGCGTCCTCGTTGTTGACGCCGACCGCGCCCGCGACGACCGCCCTCCATCTCGGCGACCCCGGCGGCGTCCTCGGCGTAGCCGCCCACGGCATCGGCGCTGACCGGGATCCCCGGTACCGCGTCCGCGATGCGGGCGGCGGCCTCCCGTGCACGGTCGCGGTCGAGCCGGTCACCGTCGGCCGCGCCGAGCGCCCAGGCGAGGCCCGTGCTGGTGGTCGCCACGGCCGGCGCGCCGGCCTCCACGACGACGGCGGCACTCACCGGGTCCCAGGCGTTCGGCAGGACCAGGGGGCGGCCGGGCACGTGCAGTGCGCGGCAGGTCCGGGCGAGGGCGACGAGCGTACGGAGGCGTCATGAGGGCAGCTCAACGGGCGGGAGCCGGGCGGGCGCCGGCAGGAATCCGACAGGAACGTGGGCCCGCCGGGACACGCGAGTAATCGCGTTGACACCCTTCCCGCGCCGTTCGTACGGTGTATGAGGTTCTGTTGCCGTCGATTGGAGAAGGACGTTGCTCGTCTGAGGTCCTGAGACACCGCGCTCACACCGGTGAGGTGTGCGTGGCGTACGGCCTCGGCGTTCGAGCCGTCCTCCGGCACAGGCCCTTCTTCCTTGGCTCTTTCGTGCCCCAGGCCTTTCGGCTTCCGCCTCGCGGTGTCTCGACGCGCGCCCGCCCAGACCGCACCCAGCAACCGCGAGGCCTCCATGTCCACATCCGTCACCTGTACCTCCCTGTCCTTCGCCTGGCCCGACGGCACCCCCGTCTTCGACGGCCTCGACATCGCGTTCGGCCCGGGCCGGACCGGTCTCGTCGGCGTCAACGGATCGGGGAAGTCCACCCTGTTGAAGCTGCTCGCCGGCGAGCTGACTCCGGCCGACGGCACCGTCAGGGTGACCGGCGAGGTCGGCCACCTGCCGCAGAACGTCACGCTCGACACCACGCTCCGCGTCGACGAGGCCCTCGGCATCGCCGCCCGGCGGGCCGCCCTGCACGCCATCGAGGCGGGCGAGGTGTCCGAGGAGCACTTCGAGACCGTCGGCGACGACTGGGACGTCGAGGAACGCGCCCTGGTCACCCTCGGCGAACTCGGTCTCGGCCACATCGGCCTGGACCGCACCGTCGGCGAGGTGTCCGGCGGCGAGTCGGTGCTGCTGCGCCTGGCCGCACTGCTGCTGCGCCGCCCGGACGTCCTGCTCCTGGACGAGCCCACCAACAACCTCGACCTGTACGCGCGCCGGCGGCTGTACGCGGCGGTCGCCTCCTGGCCGGGCGTGCTGATCGTCGTCAGCCACGACCGCGAGCTCCTGGAACTGGTCGACCAGATCGCCGACCTGCGCTCCGGAGAGATCGGCTGGTACGGCGGCAACTTCTCGGCCTACGAGGAGGCGCTCGCCGTGGAGCAGGACGCGGCCGAACGGATGGTGCGGGTCGCCGAGGCGGACTTCCGCAAGCAGCAGCGCGAACTGGTCGACGCCCAGGTCAAGCTGGCCCGCCGCAAGCGGTACGGGCAGAAGATGTGGGACCGGAAGCGCGAGCCGAAGATTGTCATGGGAGCCCGCAAGCGCGCGGCACAGGAGTCCGCGGGCAAGCACCGCATCATGCACGAGGAGAGGCTCGCAGAGGCCAGGGAACGCCTGGACGAGGCGGTGGAGGCCGTACGGGACGACGACGAGATCCGCGTCGACCTGCCGTACACGGCCGTACCGCCCGGGCGGCAGGTGCTCACCCTGGAGAACCTGGAGGCGGCCTACGGGGCGCGCGTCAAGGGCATCCTCGATCTGCGCGGCCCGGAGCGGATCGCGCTCGTCGGACGCAACGGCGCCGGCAAGACGACACTGCTGCGGACCGTCGCCGGAGAGCTGGCGGCGGTGGCCGGCGAGGCAAGGACGCACGTCCCGTCGCGGTTCCTGCCGCAGCGCCTGGACGTGCTGGACGACGAGCTGACAGTCGCCGAGAACGTGGCCCGGTTCGCGCCGGGCGCCACGAACAACCGGATCCGGGCACGTCTGGCCCGCTTCCTGTTCCGGGGCACACGGGCCGACCAGAGGGCCGGGACGCTCTCCGGCGGCGAGCGCTTCCGGGCGGCCCTGGCCGCTTTGATGCTCGCCGAGCCCGCCCCCCAGTTGCTCCTGCTGGACGAGCCGACCAACAACCTCGACATGGCGAGCGTCCGTCAGCTGACCACGGCCCTGGAGTCGTACGAGGGCGCCCTGCTGGTTGCCAGCCACGATCTGCCGTTCCTGGAGTCGATCGGCATCACCCGCTGGCTGCTGATGGAGCGAGGAGAACTGAAGGAGACCACGCCCGAGACGCTCACCGATCCGGCGTAGCCGGCGCGGCGGGGAGTCCCGGGAAGGGCACAGCCTGACAACGAGGGTTTTGTCCTGGCCGGAGCGCCCTGCATGATGGCGGACCGGCGCCGCATCACGGGCGCCGGAACCGCACCGCCGATTCGAAAGGCCCCTCGTGCCCAGCAAGAAGGCCCTCGTCCGCCGCCCCAGCCCGCGCCTCGCCGAAGGCCTGGTGACGCACATCGAGCGGGAGAAGGTCGACGTGGACCTCGCCGTCGAGCAGTGGGAGGCCTACGTCGAGGCGCTGGCCACGCACGGCTGGGAGACGATCGAGGTCGAGCCGGAGGACGACTGCCCGGACTCGGTGTTCGTTGAGGACACCGTCGTCATGTACAAGAACGTGGCGTTGATCACCCGGCCGGGCGCCGAGTCCCGGCGCGCGGAGACCGCCGGCGTCGAGGAGGCGGTGGCCCGGCTCGGCTGCTCGGTGAACTGGATATGGGAGCCGGGCACCCTGGACGGCGGTGACGTCCTGAAGGTCGGCGACACGCTCTATGTCGGCCGGGGCGGGCGCACCAACGCGGCCGGCGTGCAGCAACTGCGGGCCGCCTTCGAGCCGCTGGGCGCGCGCGTGGTGGCCGTACCGGTGAGCAAGGTGCTGCACCTGAAGTCGGCGGTCACCGCGCTGCCGGACGGGACGGTCGTCGGGCACATCCCGATGGTCGACCGGCCGTCGCTGTTCCCGGGCTTCCTGTCGGTGCCGGAGGAGTCCGGCGCGCACGTGGTGCTGCTCGGCGGCCACAAGCTGCTCATGGCGGCGAGCGCTCCGAAGACGGCGGAGCTGCTGACCGACCTCGGTCACGAGGTGGTCACGGTGGACATCGGCGAGTTCGAGAAGCTCGAGGGCTGTGTGACCTGTCTCTCGGTGCGGATGCGGGGACTGTACGCCTGAGCGGGTCGTCCTTGAGTCCGACAGCCCCTGGACCTGCGCGTCCCGGGCTGTTCGACATGCCCTGGAAACGCCGATTCGAGGGTGCTGATCAGCAATCTTTACGGTGGCCTTAACCTACGGCTTCGTAACCTACGGTTTCGTAGCCTACGATCTCGTAGGTCTCCCGACACCGCTCGCCGGACCGTCCCCTTTCTCCGTCCCCTGTTGTCGTCCCCCTGGAGTTCCCGTGACGATCGCCTCCTCCCCTCACCTCGGCAGCCCGTCCGTGTGGACCGACGCGCGGCTGCTGTACGCGCTGGAGGAAGTGGTCGAGAAGGAGCTGAACCGGCATCTGACGGTCGCCAAGGACTGGATGCCGCACGAGTACGTGCCCTGGAGCGACGGCCGCAACTTCCCCGGCCTGTTCGACGACGGCGAGGCCTGGGGCAAGGAACAGTCCAAGGTGACGGATATCGGCCGCATCGCCCTCGTCGTCAACCTCCTGACCGAGGACAACCTCCCCAGCTACCACCACGAGATCGCCTCGCTCTTCGGCCGCGACGGCGCCTGGGGCACCTGGGTGCACCGCTGGACCGCCGAGGAGGGCCGGCACGGCATCGTGATGCGCGACTACCTGCTCACCTCGCGTGCGGTGGACCCGGACCAGCTGGAGCAGTTCCGCATGTCGCACATGAGCGAGGGGTTCGAGTCCGACAACCGGCACTCGATGCTGCACTCGATCGCCTACGTCGCCTTCCAGGAGCTCGCGACCCGGATCTCGCACCGCAACACCGGCCACCAGTCCGGCGACCCGATCTGCGACCGGATGCTGGCGCGCATCGCGACCGACGAGAACCTGCACATGGTCTTCTACCGCAACCTCCTGAAGGCCGCGTTCGAACTCGCCCCAGACCTGACCATGCAGGCGGTCCGTGACGTCGTGGTCAACTTCCGCATGCCCGGCCACGGCATCCCCGGCTTCGAGCGGGCCGCCGCCCAGATGGCGATCGGCGAGGTCTACAACCTGCGCATCCACCACGACGACGTCCTCCAGCCCGTGCTGCGCTTTCTGAAGATCCTGGAGATCGACGGCCTCGGCGCCGAGGGCCGCCAGGCGCAGGAGGAACTGGGCCTGTTCATGGGTGGCCTGGACGCGGAGGCCAGCAAGTTCGACGAGCGGCTGGCGGCCCGCAAGGCGCGCATGGCGGCGCGTGCAGGGAGCTGAGCGAGACCCGGGCGGCCGAGTCGATCGGGGGCCCGGGGGCCCGATGGGCCGTGACCTGAGCCGCGCGCTCGGGCAGGACGTCGCCCGCCCGGTGAGCCGGGGCGCGGACCCCGGTGGGCCGTGACCTGAGCCGCGCGCTCGGGCAGGACGTCGGCAACCCGGTGAGCCGGGGCGCGGACGGCGGGGGCCGTTGGTCCGAAGGCCGCGCTCTCGCCGCGGGCAGTGCGACCGCTCCGCCTCGATGGCGTACGCCCGCGTGCCTGTCGGCGGGGCGGCCTGTCGGAGTGTGCCGTTCGTGAGCGCGGTATTCTGCCCCGTTCTCTGCCGCCTTGGGCGGCGCCGAGCCCGACGCCCCACGGGTTACGACCCGCTGCGCCCCCGGCCCCTGCCCGCGCGCCGGAGCCCCGGCGGCGCGGCTCTCCGGTGGCCGGGGTGTCAGCGGGACGTGCGCCGTAGGGCGAGGCGCTCCTTCTCGGAGAGGCCGCCCCAGACGCCGAAGCGTTCGTCGTTGTCAAGCGCGTAGTCCAGGCAGGCGGAGCGCATCTCGCACATACCGCAGATGCGCTTCGCCTCGCGCACCGAGCTGCCGGGCTCGGGGAAGAAGAAGTCCGCCCCGGTCTGCGCGCACAGGGCCTGTGCCCGCCAGGCGGTGTCGGGCGGGGTGATCGTGTCGATGTGCATGGCCAGGATCGTGCCGCGCGGCTAAAAACGTTCGATCAACGCCGGGTCAATGGCACGGCCAGGGCCCGCGCCGCCCGTTGCCGCTCCCGTCGGAGCCCTGGGCCGAACCGATGATGCTCCGTGTCGACATGCCCGCGCACGGCGGCACGCGGGAACACGGTGAAGATCCCGGAGAACCCACTGCGGCGCGCGGGTGACCGCGGGCGTCGGTCCGGAGCGCGGCCGCACCCGGGCAGCGGTTGTCAGTGGGCGGTGCCAGACTCGGCAGTGCAGAGGACCGGACCCTTTTCACGGGCCCCCTTTCAAGGAGGGCGAAGATGCTCACCACCCGTTTCGTCAACGGCGCGCCCAACTGGCTCGACGTCGGCACCCCCGACCTCGACGGCGCCCTCTCCTTCTACGGCGGTCTCTTCGGCTGGCAGTTCCAGTCGGCGGGGCCGGACGCCGGAGGCTACGGCTTCTTCCAGTTGGACGGCAGGACCGTCGCCGGCGGCATGCAGACCGGCCCGGACCAGGGGCCGCCGGCCTGGACGGTGTACTTCCAGAGCGAGGACGCGCAGGCCACCGCGAAGGCGGCCGAACAGGCGCACGGCCGCGTGCTGTTCCAGCCCATGGACGTGATGGGCCAGGGCCACATGGCGGTCCTCGCCGACCGGGCGGGCATTCCGTTCGGGATCTGGCAGCCCGGTCGGACCAGGGGCGTGGACGTGGCGAGCGAACCGGGCGCGCTGTGCTGGGTCGAGCTGTACACGCCGGACATCGCGGCGGCCGCGGCGTTCTACCACCAGGTCCTTGGCCTCGAGACCTCGGCCGTGCCGTTCCCGGGTGGCACGTACACCTGTGTCAACCCGAGCGGCGCCGGAGAGGACGCGATGTTCGGCGGGATGGTCTCGCTGGCCGACGACCCGACGGAGGCGGAGGCGGGCCCGTACTGGCTGCCGTACTTCGAGGTCGAGGACACCGACGCCGTGGTCGAGAAGGCGCAACAGCTGGGCGGCACGGTGCGTATGCCGGCGACGACCATGGAGGGCGTGGGCCGCATGGCCAAGCTCGCCGACCCGTACGGCGTCCGCTTCGCGGTGATCAAGAGCGAGTCACCGCAGGGCTGAGGCGTCGTCTGTCGCGGGACGGCAGGCGTGGCGCCAGTCCGTTGCGAAAGTCCCGTGACGCGACGCTGCCCCGGTCACTCCGGGACTCTCGTCGGCGTCGCGAAAGGCGCTAGGCGGACGCGCGCCGTATCAGGGTCGTCGGCAGGACGACGCTCGAGGCGGCCGCGCCCGTCGGCGCCGCGCCATGCGTCCGGCCGGCCTGGCCGCGCAGCAGCAGGCGGGCCATCAGCCGGCCCATCTCCTGGATGTCCTGACGGACCGTCGTGAGAGGCGGGTCGGTCTCTTCCGCGACGGGCAGCACGTCGTCGAAGCCGATCACGGCGACGTCCTCCGGTACGCGCCGGCCCCGCTCGCGCAGCACGCGCAGGGCGCCGAGCGCGGTCAGGTCGTTGGCGGCGAACACGGCGTCCACGTCCGGGCAGCGGTCGAGCAGTTCCCGCATGGCGCGTTCGCCGCCACCCGGGGTGAAGTCGCTCTCCGCGACGAGCCGGGGATCGGCGTCGCCCATGACGTCCCGGTAGCCGTCGAGCCGGTCCACCGCCGACGTCTGGTCCAGCGCGCCGGTGATGTGCGCGATCCGGGTCCGGCCGAGGCCCACGAGATGGCGCACGGCCTCGCGGGCGCCGCCCCGGTTGTCGCTGTCGACGTACACCGGGCCGGGGGTGCCGTCGCTCCAGTCGGGGCGGCCGCCGAACACGGTGGGCACGCCCGCGTTCCGGATCAGGCCGGGCAGCGGGTCGTCGAGGTGGAGGGAGAAGACGAGCGCTCCGTCGACATGGCCTCCGGCGAGGTAGCGGGCCACGCGCGCGTGGTCGGCGCGGCCCTCGGTCAGCAGCAGCACGAGCTGGTTGTCGTGGGCCGTCAGCTCCTTGCTGATGCCGCGCAGTTGCCATGCGAAGAAGGGGTCGGCGAAGACCCGGGCCTCGGGTTCGGCGATGACGACGGCGACGGCGTCGTGCCGCTTGGTGACCAGGCTGCGCGCGGCCTGGTTCGGCACGTACCCGAGCTGCTCGACCGCCTGCCGGACCCGCTCGGCCAAGGGCTCCCTGACGCCGTTCCCGCCGTTGACGACCCGTGACACGGTGGCCCGGGACACCCCGGCCCGCGCGGCCACGGCCTCCAGTGTGGGACGCGACACTGCCTCGGTCACTTCGGGACTCCTCATCGGCGGCTGGCGATCAGGATAGCCGCGCCGGGCCGGGGCCGTGGGGGCCGGAAAAGGGGTGGCGCCCGAGCGTCCGGCCCGGTCACGGCGACGAGCCGAACACGCCGGGCCCACGCCGCTGGAGCACCACGAGCGCCCTCTGGTTGTGTACCCCGGCGCACGGCGCACGCTGGATCGACGACTGCTGCGCCGGGAGCGTGCCGTTGTCCACAGGCCGGTGGTCCACGGGGCCCGGCCCATGGTCAGATGGTCAGAGGCCTGCGGCATCCCGCCGCACCCGCACCCCGGTTGCGCGAGATGATCGCGTCCGGCCGCGCGCCCGCCGCGGCCATCGGCCTGTGGCAGGTCACCGGAGAGCCGGACGAGATCCTCCCGGTGCTTTCGACCCAGTGGTCGCGCACCCCGGCCCGAGGCCCTTGCGGCGGCTCAGGACGTCTGCTCCCGCCGTGCCCGGCTCGGCTGGACCCGCTTCGGCTCGCCCGGCATCTTCGGGTACTCCGGTGGGTACGGCAGATCGCCCAGGCCGTGGTCGTGTTCATCGCGGCGGGCCAGTTCCAGGAGGGCCTCGAGGGAGTAGGCGTGGTCGTCCATGTCGGCGTGCACGTCGCCGAGTTCGGCGAAGCGGACCGGCATGGTGGCGAGGTCGAAGTCGCGGGGGTGGGCGACGCCGACCTCCTCCCAGCGCAGGGGTGCGGAGACGGGGGCATGCGGGCGGGGTCGTACGGAGTAGGCGGAGGCGATGGTGCGGTCGCGGGCGGTCTGGTTGTAGTCCAGGAAGATGCGTTCGCCGCGCTCCTCCTTCCACCACTTGATGGTGACCTGCTCGGGCATCCGGCGCTCCATCTCCCGGCCGACCGCGATGGCGGCGCGCCGCACCTGGGTGAAGGTCCAGCGCGGTTCGATGGGGACGAAGACGTGCAGGCCGCGGCCTCCGGAGGTCTTGGGCCAGCCGCGCAGGCCGCCGAACTCTTCGAGGACCGCGCGCAGTTCGTGGGCGGCGCGGACGGCGTCGTCGTAGTCGGTGCCGGGCTGCGGGTCGAGGTCGATGCGGAGCTCGTCGGGGTGGTCGACACGGGTGCGGCGCACCGGCCAGGGGTGGAAGGTGAGCGTGCCGTACTGGGCGGCCCAGACGACGGCGGCCTCCTCGGTGGGGCACATCTCGTCGGCGCTGCGGCCGCTGGGGAAGGTGATGTGCGCGGTCGGGATCCAGTCGGGCATGCCCTTGGGGGCGCGCTTCTGGTAGAACCACTCGCCGCCGACACCGTCCGGGTAGCGTTCGAGGGTGGTGGGGCGGTCGCGCAGGGCGCGCAGGATGCCGGGGCCGACGGCGGCGTAGTACTGGGCGAGGTCCAGCTTGGTGAATCCACGTTCCGGGAAGAAGACCTTGTCCGGGCTGGACAGCCGTACGGTCCGGCCGGCCACGTTCAGTTCCACCGCATCACCCATGCCGCCACGGTAGGCGCACCCCCGACGGCTCGCACACCGGGCGGCAGCCAGGGTATGCGAGCAGAATCGGACCCATGGATCTGCCGGTGATGCCGCCCGTGAAGCCGATGCTCGCCAAGTCGGTGGCGAAGATCCCGCCCGGCATGCACTACGAGGCGAAGTGGGACGGATTCCGGGCGATCGTGTTCCGCGACGGGGACGAGGTGGAGTTGGGCAGCCGTACCGGGAAGCCGTTGACCAGGTACTTTCCGGAGCTGGTCGCGGCGCTGAAGGAGCGGGTGCCGGGGCGGTGCGTGCTGGACGGGGAGATCGTGATCGCGCGCGAGGGGCGGCTGGACTTCGACGCGCTGACCGAGCGGATCCATCCGGCGAACTCCCGGGTGCGGATGCTGGCCGAGCGGACCCCGGCCTCCTTCGTCGCGTTCGACCTGCTGGCGCTGGAGGACCGCTCCCTGATGGACGTGCCGCTGACGGACCGGCGGGCCCTGCTGGAGCGGGCGCTGTCCGGGGCCGGCGCACCGGTCCATGTGGCGCCCTCGACGACCGATGTCGAGGTGGCGCACCGCTGGTTCGAGCAGTACGAGGGAGCCGGCCTGGACGGGGTCGTCGCCAAGCCGCTCACCCTGCGCTATCTGCAGGACGAGCGGGCCATGTTCAAGGTCAAGCACGAGCGGACGGCGGACGTCGTGGTGGCGGGCTACCGGTTCCACAAGAGCGGCCCGGTGGTCGGCTCGCTGCTGCTCGGCCTGTACGACGACCGGGGTGCCCTGCAGCACGTAGGGGTGTCGGCGGCCTTCGCGATGAAGCGGCGCGCCGAGCTGGTCGAGGAGCTGGAGCCGCTGCGGATGGCGGACGTGAGCGGGCATCCGTGGGCGGCGTGGGGGGACGAGGCGGCGCATGAGACGGCCCGGCTGCCGGGAGCGCCGAGCCGCTGGTCGGGCAAGAAGGACCTGTCCTGGGTGCCGCTCAGGCCGGAGCGGGTCGCCGAGGTGGCCTACGACCACATGGAGAACGGCGCCCGCTTCCGGCACACGGCCCGCTTCCGCCGCTGGCGCCCGGACCGGACTCCGGAGAGCTGCACCTACGCGCAGCTGGAGGAGCCCGTGCGCTACGACCTCGAGGAGATCCTGGGCGCCAAGGAGGACGGTCCCTAGGGGGCCGGCCGGAGCATGCCCGGCGACGCGGGACCTGGCCCGCACATCCGCCGCGCCGGCGTCGGTTGCCGATGCCCCGCACCGGCCGCCCTCCGCCCTGCGGCCGCACGCGCCCACCTCCGCCCAGCGGCCGCACGCATCAGACGCGCTCGGGCCGGCCGGACAGGCACCGCTGCTGTCCGGCGGGCCGGATCCGGGCGGCAACCCCCTAGGGCCGCATCAGGATCTTGATCGCGCCGTCCTGCTTGTGCTGGAACATCTCGTACGCGTGCGGCGCATCGGCGAGCGGAAGCCGGTGCGTGGCGAAGTCCTCGACGCCGAGGGCGTCCTCGTCCGTGAGGTAGGGGATGATCTCGTCCGTCCACCGGCGGACGTTCGCCTGCCCCATCCGCAGCTGGATCTGCTTGTCGAAGAGGGTGAGCATGGGCATCGGGTCGGCCATGCCGCCGTACACGCCGCTGAGCGAGATCGTGCCGCCCCGCCGGACCAGTTCGATGGCCGTGTGCAGGGCGGCGAGCCGGTCGACGCTGAAGCGTTCGGCGAGGGGACCGCTGATTTTGCGCGGCAGGAGCGCGGAGGCGGTCTGGGCGAGCTTGGCGGCGGCGCTGCCGTGCGCCTCGGTGCCGACGGCGTCGATCACGGCGTCCGGGCCCCGTCCGTTGGTCTCGTCCCGGATCGCCGTGACGAGCGCCTTCTCGTCGTCGAAGGCCCTGAGGTCGTACGTCTGCACACCGCGCCGCTTCGCCCGGGCGAGCCGCTCGGGCACCAGGTCGACGCCGAACACCCGCTCGGCGCCCCGGGCCAGCGCGATACGGCAGGCCATGTCGCCGATCGGCCCGAGACCGAGGACGGCGAGGGTGCCGCCGGGCGGGACGGCCGCGTACTCGACGGCCTGCCAGGCCGTGGGCAGCACGTCGGAGAGGTAGACGAAGCGGTCGTCGGGCGGCCCCTCGGGCACCTTGATCGGACCGTACTGCGCCTGCGGGACGCGCAGGTACTCGGCCTGGGCGCCGGGCACCGCCCCGTACAGGCGGGTGTAGCCGAACAGGGCGGCGCCCATGCCCTCGCCGGTGACCTGGGTGGTCTCGCACTGGGTGGGCAGCCCGGTCAGGCACATCCAGCAGTTTCCGCAGGCGATCTGGAACGGCACCACGACCCGGTCGCCCACCGCGAGGTCCGGCACCCCGGGGCCGACCTCCTCGACGATGCCCATCGGTTCGTGGCCGAGGATGTCACCCGGGGTCATGAACGGGGTGAGCACCTCGTACAGATGCAGATCGGAGCCGCACAGCCCGGTCGAGGTGATGCGGATGACGGCGTCGGTGGGCTCCTCGATCCGCGGGTCGGGTACGTCCTCCACCCGCACGTCCCGCCTGCCCTGCCAGGTGACTGCCTTCATGGGGTCGCGCTCCCTTGGTCACGTGCGCGCCGGTTCGCCCTGGCGCGTCCGGTTTGCGGTGGCGCCCGGGTACCCGCACGCACCTGCGGCGAACCCGAGCCGGCCGGCCCGAGTCCCGCCGCGCCGGAGCCCGATCGGTCCATCGAACACGCGCTACTGGAACTGCCGGGTATGGCCAGTGCCGACCGGATGAGCACACAATCGACATATACGAACGGGGTGGCAACGGTGGGCATGGGACACAGGGCGCGCACGCGACGCACCGGGCTGGCGGCGGCACTGGTCGCCGCCACGATGACGGTCTCCCTGACGGCGGGCTGCACCCGGCACGGCCCCTCCGACGACGGGCGCGCACCGCACCGGACCCCGGCACCCAGCAGCTCGGCCGCGCCCGGCTCACCGCTAGCCGTGAAGATCGACAACGTCCCCGCGGCCCGCCCGCAGACGGGACTCGACGCGGCGGACGTCGTCTACGCCGAGCAGGTCGAGGGCGGCCTGAGCCGTCTGATGGCGGTGTACTCCACCAAGCTCCCGAAGGCGGTCGGCCCGGTGCGCAGCGCCCGCGAGTCCGACCTGGAACTGCTGCGCCAGTTCGCCGAACCGACGCTGGCCTTCTCCGGAGCCCAGCGCAAGCTGCTGCCGCTGATCCGCCGGGCTCCCCTGCGGGCCGAGTCGCCCGACGAGGCCGCCGGCGCCTACTACCGGGGCACCGGCAGGGCCGCACCGCACAACCTCTATCTGCACCCCGCCCGCCTGCTGCCCGCCGCTCCGGGCAAGGGCGCGTTGACCACCGGGTTCCACTACGGCCCGGCGCCCTCCGGTGGCACCCGCGAGTCCTCGCGCACCGTGCGCTACCCGTCCGCGCGCTTCGATTTCACGTGGTCGGCGCGGCAGGGTGGCTGGCTGGTCGCGATGGACGGCACGCCCACGGTGACGACTGACGGCAAGCGGGTGGCACCGGCGACGGTCGTCGTGCAGTACGTGAACATCCGCTCGTCCCGGTACCACGACGCCCTCGGCAACCACACGCCGTACACCGAGACGGTCGGCTCGGGGAGGGCCGAGGTGCTGCGGGACGGCCGGTCCTTCGACGCCACCTGGTCCCGGCCGGCGGCGACGGACGGTACGGCGTTCACGGCGGCGGACGGCGGCCGGATGAACTTCGCCGACGGCCAGGTGTGGGTGGTGTTCGCCGAGGAACCCTCCTGACCTGCGGCCTCAGCCCTGCGGGGCTCGCGCCGAGACCGGCGAGGTGAGCGGGATGGCGGTGCGCCGGGAGGTGCTGGGCGATGCGCACGTCGACCGGGCGCAGGCCCGGCAGACCCCGTTCACCGCCCGTTTCCAGGACTTCATCTCCCGCTGCGCCTGGGGCGAGATCTGGACCGACCCGACCCTCTCGTGCCGCGAACGCAGCATGGTCACGCTGACCGCACTGGTCGCGCACGGCCCCTACGAGGAGCTGGCCCTGCATGTCCGGGCGGCGCGGCGCAACGGGCGGACCCCGGAGGAGATCGGGGCGGTGCTGCTGCAGACCGCCGCCCACTGCGGAGTGCCCGCCGCCGACTCGGCGTTCGCGACGGCCCAGCGGGTGCTCTCCGAGGAGGACGGGGAGGACAAGGAGAACGAGGAGGACGGGGAAGCGCCCCGCTGAGGGGGACCCTGCTGGTCGTAGCTTCAGCAGCACCTCCTCCGGCCGGCGGACCGTGCCTAGGGTGGGAGCATGTCCACTGTTCTGATCACCGGCGCCACCTCCGGTCTCGGCCGTTACCTCGCCTTCGAACTGGTGCGCGGCGGCCATCTCGTCCTCGCCCACGGCCGCGACCGGGCGCGCACCGGACAGCTCGTCGAGGAGCTGTGCACCGAGGGCCGGGCGGAGGGGTTCGTCGCCGATCTGGCCTCGCTCGCGGCGGTCCGGGACCTGGGCGCCCGGGTCGCCGAGGCTCATCCCGAGCTGGACGTACTGATCAACAACGCGGGTGTGGGCGGTGGTCCGCCCGGCTCCGGGCGCGAGCTGAGCGCCGACGGACACGAGCTGCGGCTCGCGGTGAACTATCTGGCACCGGTGGCACTGACCCGCGCCCTGCTGCCGGTACTGCGCGCCAACCCGCCCGCCCGGATCGTGAACGTCGGCTCGGCCGGACAGGAGCCCCTGGACTTCGCCGACCCGGAACTCATGCGTGGCTACAGCGGTGTCTCGGCGTACTGCCGCGGCAAGTTCGCCCTCGCCGCGCACACCTTCACCCTGGCGGAGGAGCTGGCGGGCACGGGCGTCGCCGTGAACGTGCTGCACCCCGCCACCTACATGGACACGGCGATGGTCCGCGAGGGCGGGATCACCCCGTGGAACTCGGTGGCGGACGGTGCGCCGGGTGTGCTGGCACTGGCCACGCGGGAGAGCGGTTCGGGTGGCTACTTCGACGGGACACGGCCGGCGCGGGCGCACGAGGCGGCGTACGACACGGCGGTGCGCGAGCGACTGGAGACGGTCACCGGTCACCTGCTCGCCGTATAAGGCGGACGGTATGCGGCCGGCCGCCGACCGGCGGGGTACGACCTACCGCGGCCGACGTCATGCGGTCGGCGCCGGGTCCGGCCGACAACCGCGTTCCGTCGTGCGCCGCCCCGCGATAACGGCATGATCCGCCGGACAGGCCCTACCGCAGTCCCCGCCCCGTCTCCAGCACCTCCCGCGCCTGGGCCACCAGCCCGTCCGCCCCGCATGAACGGGCCAGCGCCATGCCCCGGTTGAGTTCGGCGACCGAGCGGGTCGCGATGCCGTACTCGACCCGGGCCGCCGCGTGCTCGTACTGGCAGGGCGAGGCTTCCAGATAGGCGACGGCCCGGGCGGCGAGGCCGACCGCGCGGCTGCCGGTCTCCAGGGCGGCGGCGCAGCGCAGGGCCTCGCCGATCGCGGTGTCCGTGCCGAACCGCTCGGCCTGCCGGCGGGCGTCCGCGGCGAGCTGGGCAGCCCGGGCGCGGTCCTGCGTGGCGAGGGCCTTGGCGAGGTCGATGGACCAGGGTGCGAGGACGGGGTTGTGGCCACCGCGGGACGCGGCGGTCTTCTCGGCGGCCTCGAGCTCGTTGACGCCCTCCTCGGTGCGGCCGACCGCGATCAGCAGCCGGCCGCGGACGGAGCGGATGTCGGGCAGCACGATCGTGGACGGGTACGGCGGGGCGAAGCCGTACTGTTCGGCGACCGACCAGGCCTCGCCGACCTGTCCGCGGGCCAGCAGGGTGTCGACGAGTCCGCAGGTCGCCGACCAGTACAGGGGCAGCCTGCGGCCGACCCGCTCCGCCAGGGCCAGTGCCTCGCGCAGGGTGGACTCGGCGTCCTTCAGCCGGCCCTGCCTGCGGTAGGCGAGGCCGAGGAAGGCGTTGGCCAGGGAGAGGTGGCCGCCGCGCCAGCCGGCACTGGTGTAGGCGCGCAGGGCCTCGGCGAAGAGGCTCTCGGCGCGGTCGAGCCGGTCGGCGTAGGTGTACGCGCTGCCGAGCATCATCAGCAGTTCGATGCCCCACTCGCCGTCGGTCCAGCCGAGGCCGGGCGCGAGGCGGCCGTTGACGAGGGCGCGGTCGCACAGCTGGAGGACGTCCTCGGCGTTCTCGCCGTGGGCCATCGCGTCGAAGCCGCGCAGGATCAGCAGGGCGCGCTCGGAGTTGTCCCGGCCGGTGCAGGTGCCGGCCAGTTCGGCCAGGCGCTGGGAGCGTTCCGGGGAGACGGTTTCGCCGTGGATGCCCTCCCACATGAACTGCACGGCCTGCAGCCGCAGCCGAACCGGGCCGGCCTCGTGCCGCGCGGCCTCGGCCTCGACCGTGCGGACGGCCTCCTCCAGCTGGTCGTTGTGGAGCAGTGCCTGGGAGAGCCGGACCACGGCGTCGACCCGCTGGTCGCCGTCGAGGCCGGGCATGGCCAGCGCGCTCTGCAGGTGCTCGATGGTGACGGCGGGCGCGGTCAGCAGGGTGGCCCGGCCCAGTTCGTAGAGCACCTGGGCGTGGACCTCGGGCCGGGGCGGCTCCCGCAGGGCGCGCTCCAGGCAACGGTGGGCCGCGTCGGGCGCGCCGACGGCCAGATGCTCACGGGCCGCCTCGCGCAGCTGCTCGACGAGTTCCTCGTCGTCGTCCGGGTGCACCTTCAGCAGGTGCCGGGAGGCCTCGGCGGCACCGCGTCCGGTCTCGGTCACGATCTGGGCGGCGATGCCGTGCATGGCGGTGCACACGCCGGGCGGGATGGAGTTGTAGACGGCGGAGGCGATCAGCGGGTGGACGAACTCCAGCTCGCCGGCCTCGGCTTCGGCGCCGGCCGCCGGGTCGGGTTCGGTGAGGATACGGGCGCTGCAGAGCAGCTCGGCGCAGCGCTCGGCGATGTCGGTGCGCATGCTGGCGAGCCGCGCGACCAGGTCGACGGAGATGCCGGTGCCGAGGATGGCCGCCGCCCAGGCGAACCGGGTGGCCTCGACCCCGAGTCCCTTGAGGCGGTCGACGAGGCCGCCGCCGCGGGCGGAGCGGTTCAGGGCGCGCAGCTCGCCGGCCCGTGCCTCGACCGGCTGGAGTTCGCTGTCCTGCACCTTCGCGAGGAGTTCGACGGTGTCGTAGGGGTTGCCGCCGGTGACGGCCCAGACCTCGCGGCAGAACGGGTCGTCGGCGTGCCTGCCGACGGTGGCGCGGGTGAGTCCGGCGGTGGCCTCCGGGGTGAGGGCGCTGAGGTTGTTGACGGGGCGGCCCGCCGCGTCGGCCACCGCGTCCAAGTGGCGGGCGCTGTCGCCGCTCATCTCGCCGGGGCGCCGGGCGACCACGACCAGCACGGGCAGGTCGTCCAGGCGTTCGGCGAACGCGGCGAGCCAGCGCAGGGTCTCCTGGTCGGCCCAGTGCGCGTCGTCGACGAGCAGCACGAGCGGCCATTCGCGGCGGGCGAGGCGGCGCACGGCCGCGACGAGTCCGTCGCACACGTACTGCGGGTCGACGCTGCCCTCTCGGGGGTCCACTATGCCGAGGGCGGGGCCCGCGATGTCGTACCAGTCGCCCAGGTACTCGCGGGCCTCCTCGGGCAGTAAGGAGACCAGGGCGGGCTGCAGCAGCTGCCGTACGACGTTGAACGGCACGGACTTCAGGGTCTCGCCGCCGCGTGCGGACCACACCGTGCAGCCGCGGCGCTCGGCGATGCGGCGCGTCTCGGCCAGCAGCGCTGTCTTGCCCAGTCCGGCCTCGCCCCGGAAGACCAGCAGGTTCCCCGCGGAGGTCTGGTCGGCGCACAGGACGTCGAGCGCCCGTGTGACGGTGGCGATCTCCGCGTCCCGCTCCCACAGGGAAGCCGAGCCGGCCGCGGACGGCCGTCCCTCCGTCATCCCGTTACCTCCCCAGGTCGCCCGAATGACGTACAGACCACGAGCGTAGCCGTCCGATGGGATGTGTGGTGGCCGGTCGGGACACGTGGTGCCCCGCCGGGTGAAAGTGGATGCGGCTGGGCGACGCGCATCCTGCCCGACCAGCCGGCGGGCAGCCGACGGACCGTCAACAGGGCCTGAAATGAAGCTGATTTTCGAGAACGAGGAAGACCGCGGAGACGGGTGGTCCCGCGGGGGTACCGCGAGCCGCGCGCCGGCGGTGCGGGCGGTGGCGGCGGGGTCGGTGGGCAACCTGGTCGAGTGGTACGAGTTCGGCGTCTACGGTTATCTCGCCACTGTCCTGGCCGACCGCTTCTTCACCCCGGCGGGCGGGAGCGCGGCCGAGGGGCTGGTGCGGACGTACGCCTCCTTCGCGCTGGCGTTCTTCTTCCGGCCCGTCGGGGCTGCCGTGTTCGGCGCCCTGGGCGACCGGATCGGGCGCCGGCCGGTGCTGATCGGGGTGGTCGCGCTGATGACGGCCACGACGACACTGATCGGCGCGTTGCCCACCTATGCCACGGCGGGTGCCCTGGCGCCCTGGCTGCTCACTCTCCTGAGGGCGCTTCAGGGGCTGTCGGCGGGGGGCGAGTTCGGCGGTGCGGTGGCGCTGATGACGGAGTTCGCCCCACCGGGCCGGCGCGGACTGTACGGCGCGTGGCAGTCGTTCACGGTCGCGCTGGGCCTGCTGGGCGGGGCGGGGGTCGCGGCGGCGACGGCCACCGTGCTCACCGGGACGCAACTCGCCGACTGGGGATGGCGGTTGCCGTTCCTGCTGGCCCTGCCGCTGGGGCTGGTGGCGCTGTGGCTGCGGGCGGGGCTGGAGGAGACACCGGAGTTCCGGGAAGGGCGGGCCGTCCGACCGGGGGGTGCCGGGCCCGCCGCGACGGTGGTGCTGTCGGCCGCCGGGCGGGTGGTGGGGTGGGCGGCGGCCGGATACACGTTCCTGGTCGTCCTTCCCTCGTACCTGCAGACCACGCTGCACGCGGACGTCCGCCAGGCGCTGCTCGCCACCGTGCCGGCCAACGTCGGGTTCGCCGCCGCGATCCTCCCGGCGGGCCTGCTCAGCGACCGGGTCGGACGGCGGCCGGTGATGCTGACGGGGGCGCTGCTGGTGGCCGGGCTGGCGGTGCCGTTGTTCAACCTCCTCCAGGACGACGGGACGTCGGCCGTGACCAAGGGCGTGGTCACGGGTGCCGCGGGCGCGGTGGTGGGGCTGATGGCCGGGCCCGGGCCCGCGCTGCTCGCCGAGATGTTCCCGGCGCGGGTGCGCTGGACGGGGCTCGGGCTCGCCTACTCCCTGTCGAACGCGGTGTTCTCCGGATGTGCCGGGCTGATCATCACCGAGGCCGTGCGGCGGACCGGGAACGTGGACGTGCCCGCCTACTACGCGGCGGCGGCGTGCGCGGTCAGCGCGCTCGCCCTGGTGAGGACACCCTCACACAAGGTGGTGGATGCATGCGGGTGATCGGGCTGATGTCGGGGACGTCGTACGACGCGGTGGACGCGGCGGCCGGGGATCTGCGCCTGGACGGCGACACACTGGTGCTGAGGCCGCTGGGCATGGTGAGCTCACCGTACGACGCCGGGCTGCGCGAGGCGCTCGCGGCGGCGCTGCCACCGGCCGCCGTCCCGCTCGCGCAGGTGTGCCGGCTCGACACCCGGATCGGGCAGGCGTTCGCCGCCGCGGCGGTCCGCGCCGACCGCGAACTCTGCGCACGGCGCGGCGAGTTGGTGGCCTCGCACGGCCAGACGGTCTACCACTGGGCCGACGGCGGGCGGGTGCACGGCACGCTCCAGCTGGGACAGCCCGCGTGGATCGCCGAGGCGACCGGGCTGCCGGTGGTCGCCGACTTCCGCGCCCGGGACGTCGCCGCCGGCGGTCAGGGCGCACCCCTGGTCAGCCTGGTCGACCTGCTGTGGCTGCGGGGCCGGCCGGGCACGCCGGTCGCACTGAACATCGGCGGCATCGCCAACCTGACCGCGCCGGACGGTACCGCCTTCGACACCGGGCCGGGCTGCGCGCTGCTCGACGCGGCGGCACGGGAGTACAGCGGCGGGCGCCTGGCCTACGACACCGACGGGGCCCTGGCCGCGCGGGGCCGGCCGTACCCGCCGCTGCTGGACCGACTGCTCGCCGAGCCGTACTACGCGCTTCGGCCGCCCAAGACGACCGGCAAGGAGCTGTTCCACTCCGGGTACCTGCGGGCGGCCGGACCGGGCGGCCTGCCGGCCGAGGACGTGCTGGCGACGCTCACCCTGCTGACGGCCCGGACGGTCGCCGACGCGGTACGGTCCGTCGGCGCCACGGAAGTGATCGCCTCCGGCGGGGGCATCCGCAACCCGGTGCTCATGTCCCTGCTCCGGCGGCTGCTCCCGGAGACCGCCGTCCGCACCTCGGACGAGCTCGGCCTGCCCGCCGCCGCGAAGGAGGCGTACGCCTTCGCGGTCCTGGGCTTCCTCACCGCCCATGGCCTGCCCGGCACCGACCCCCGCAGCACGGGCGCCCACCACCCGAGCGTCCTCGGCTCGGTGACACCGGGGCGGGACGGCTTGCCCCTGTCGCGAAGGGCGCGGGGCGGGCCGGCGCGTTTGGTGGTGAGGGGGTGAGGGCTCGAGCGCCGCACGCGAACGGCCTCGCAGGCGCAGGCGGTCAGCTCGGAGGCGCAGGCGGTCAGGGGGAGGCCGCCGAGGTCCTCCCGGAGAATTCCTGGGAGAAATGTCCCGGTCCGCGCGATTGGCGGCGGATCTTCTCATCCCGCTTTCACCGATGCCTCATACGGTGGGGGCATGACGCAGGTGACTCCTCCCGGGTGGTACCCCGACCCCGGGCAGACGAATGACGGTCCGCCCACCGAGCGCTGGTGGGACGGCAAGGCCTGGACGGACCAGACCCGCCCCGCCGGGGCGGCCGCCGCGTGGGGTCCCGCGCCGGAGCCGCCGGCGTACGGAGCGCAACCAGCTCCCGCGCCGTACGCGGCGTACCCCGGTTATCCGGCGTATCCGGCCCAGCCGCCGGCCGCGCCCCGGCGCGGTCTGCGCACGGGCATAGCCGTCGCCGCGGCGGTCGCGGTGCTGACGTGCATCATGGTCGGCGTGTACGCCCTCGCCAAGGGGGACGGGGACAGGGGCGGCGGCCGCGCCGGTCCCCAGCAGACGCCCGGCGGGCAGGGCGGCGGGCAGGGCGGACCCGGCGGCGGCCCGGACGAGTCCGGCGGCCCGGGCGAGTCGCCGTCCCCGGGACAGTCCGCGGCGCCCAAGGTCAAGGGGGGCGGCACGGTGCCCGACCCGGTGAACGGGATCAGCCTGCCCGTACCGCACGGCTGGACCGGGCAGACGATCAGCGTCGGCGCGCAGGTGACGTCCGACGACTCCTACAAGTGCCCCGGCAACAGCGCCCAGACCTGCACCGCGGGCGGCGCCTACACCGCGCCCGCCCTCGCACTCGGCACGAAGGGCGACACGGCCGAGGCGGTCGCCAAGGCGGACATCGCGGCCAACGCCAAGGAGTCCTACGGCGGCACCACCTACGGCAGCATCACCTCGCACGAGGAACTGGCCTCCAAGACCGTGACGGTGGCCGGCCAGAAGGGCTACCTGGTGCGCTGGAAGGCGGTCACCAGCAAGGGCGCCGACGGCTATGTCGAGTCGGTCGCCTTCCCCTCGCCCAACGACGCCAAGCAGATCGTCGTGGTGCGCTTCGGCGTGGACGTCGGACAGAAGGTGTCCGTCGTCGACGAGATCCTCGAGGGCATCAAGGTCTCGTCGGGCGGCGGGAACGGCCAGAACGTCTGAGAGGGAAGTCGGCCGGGTGGGGCTCCCCTCCGCTCAAGAGGAGCCCCACCCGGCCGGGGGGTGCGCCGCCCCCGTCCCCACGGTGCGGCGCCGGCAGGTCACCGTTCAGTCATCCCGTGAACGGTGACCCGAGTCTTCAGGTCAGTCCGAGCGCGGGCAGCACGGTGGCCTCCACGAACCCGACGAGATAGTCGCCGTCGGCGTACTGGCCGCTGAGCACCGGCCGGACGCGCAGGACGCCGAACATCATGGCGGGGATGTACTCCAGCGCCGGGTGGCCGGCGGGCACCTCGCCACGTTCCACGCCCCGGGCCAGCATCTCCTGGAGCGCGGCGATCTCGGGCAGCACCAGCGCCTCGCGCAGCGCCTGGGCCAGTTCGTGATCGGCCGTGACCGCGGGCCCGAGCGCCTGGAGAAGCCTGGTGTCCTTGCCGGACCAGTCGCCCGCGGCCCGCGCGGCCTGCCGCAGGTCCTCGGCGAGCGAGCCGGTGTCGATGCCGGCGAAGCGCACCTTGCGGTTGGCGCGCAGCGCGGCCGCGACGAACTGCGGCTTGGTCTTCCACTGCCGGTAGAGCGTGGACTTGCTGCAACGGGTGCTGGCGGCGACGCCCTCCATGGTCACGGAGTCGTAGCCGCACTCGCGGATCTGCTCCAACACGGCGTCGAAGAACTCCCGCTCACGCTCGGGCGTGATCTTGGAGCGGCGCGAGGCGGCGACCGTCTCCGGTCCGTCCGCGGCCTGCGACGTCATGCGTTGCTTCTCCTCACTCGTGTACGGCCGTTACAGCTTCGCTCAAGGTCGGCTGCAGACCCTGTTCCCAGTGTGTCGCACATCAATCGATACGCCAGTGTACCGGTACTCGAGCGTATCGGTACACTGGCGTATCGGTACGGGGACGTGTCGATAGGTTTCCGGGCCTCGGCCCGGGCTCGCACGCACCACCACACGCACGATCGTCAGCGAAGGGGCCGGGGGATGAATGCCCGAATCGAGCCTGCAGAAGCGGAGCCGGACGCGATAGCCACAGCGCGGCCGCCGCTGCTGCGTGAGTTCCTGCTCGTCGCGGGGCTCTTCCTCGTCTACAAGCTCGGGCGGCAGCTGGCCGTCGGCCACACCGCGGAGGCCTTCCACAACGGCCGCCGCGTGTGGGACCTCGAACGGAGCGCGCACCTCCCCCACGAGACCGCCGTGCAGTCCGCACTGCTGCACGGCGACACCCTCGTCCACCTGGCGAACACCTACTACGCCACCCTCCACTTCCCGGCCACCCTGGCCTTCCTGGTCTGGCTGTACCTCAGGCGCCCCGCGTACTACGTCTGGGCGCGCCGGGTCCTGGCCGCGGTGACCACCGCCGCCCTGGTGCTGCCCTTCACGTTCCCGCTGGCCCCGCCGCGGATGCTGACCGGCACCGGCCTGGTCGACACCGCCCGGGTCTACGGCCCCTCCGTCTACGGCCCGCCCTCCAGCGACCACCTCTCCAACCAGTTCGCGGCGATGCCCTCGCTGCACTTCGGCTGGGCCCTGATGGTGGCGATCGGCCTGATCGCGGCCACCCGGTCCCACTGGCGCTGGCTGTGGCTGCTGCACCCGCTGATCACCCTGCTGGTGATCGTGGGCACGGCGAACCACTACTGGCTCGACGCGATCGTGGCGACCGCCATGCTCGGCGCCGCCCTCGCACTCGTCCATCCGCCGCGGCGGACGTCGAGCACGGCGGGACGCGGCGCCCGGCGGCTCGCCCCGAAGGAGACCGTCCTGGTGGGAGCGGCCCGATGAGCGCAGCCGCCCTGATCGCCGTCGGCCTGTCCCTGGTCTCGGCCGTGGCCTACGCCATGGCCGCCGTCGCCCAGGCACGCCTCGCCTCCCGCAGCTCCGGCGCGGGCCTCGTGCGGCTGCTCGGCACCAGCACCTGGTGGTCGGCGGTCGGCCTGAACGCGGCCGCCGCGCTGCTGCACGTCGTCGCCCTCAAGTACGGCCCGCTGACACTCGTACAGCCGCTGGGGGCGCTCACCCTGGTCGCGGCCGTGCCGCTCGGGGCGCGGGCGGCGGGCCGGCGGGTCGGCGCGCAGGAATGGCGCGGTACGGCACTCACCCTGCTGGGCCTCGCCGCGCTGCTGGTGACCGCCTCCGGCCCGGCGCCCGAGCGGGTGCTGACCCTGACCGAGGCACTGGCGGTCGCCGGTACGACCACCACCCTGATCGGCATGCTGTCCTGGCCCGGCGCCCGCCCGGGCCTGAGGCACGCGACCGCCTCCGGCTTCGCCTCGGGCGTCGCCTCCGCGCTCACCCAGACGGTGACGGTGGCGGCCACACACCGCAGGGGTCCGGCGCTGAGCGTCGAGGTGGTCGTGGTCGCCGTCCTGGTCGCCGGGTTCGCCGGCGGGGGGCTGCTGCTGTCGCAGACGGCCTACCGCGGTGGCCTCGGCGCCCCGCTGGCCGTGGTGACCCTGGCCAACCCGGTGGCCGCCGCGGTCATCGGGCTCACCCTGCTCGGGCAGGGCCTGCAGGGCGGCGTCGGCGGCGTGCTGCTGGCCCTGGCCGGGGCGGCCCTGGCCGCCTGGGGCGTGGTCCTGCTGACCCGGTTCGCTCCGCCTCCGGGTCACGACGCCGTCCCTGACGAGGCCCACCCCGTGGCCGCGGTACTGGCGCTGGAGCCGGGCACGGCCACGGCCGAGCCGGCGCTGGTGCCACGGCAGCCGAAGCAGCCCGGGCATCTCACCGCACTCTGACCGGACACACGGCGGCGGCCGGTGCGCGCGAAGTCCGCGTGCACCGGCCGCCGTTGCCGTACTCCCTGCCGTACTCCCCGTGCGGGCCCCTCAGTTCCAGCCCCGCGAGTCCTGCTTGAGCGCGGTGTCGACAGTCAGGGCCGTCGCCACCACGAGGCTCAGCAGCGGCTCGGGCAGCTGGTAGTGGATCTGCAGGACGTAGTTGTCCGCGGTCGTGAACAGCGTCTTGGCGAGGCCTTCCCAGGTCTTGGTGATCCGGGCGACCTCGTTGTCCGCGTGGTCGACGATCGCGAAGTTCCACGCCCGCCAGTTCTCCGCCTTGATCGCGCCGACCTGTCGGCCGTCCGCGTTCATCGCGAAGTTGATCTTCCCGATCATGTTCTGCTGGACGATCTCACCGACCGGCGAACCGTCCGGCCGGGTCACGATCACCCGCGACTTGAAGATCTTCGCGGGCCGGGTCAGCACCAGTTGCGGCTGGCCGTAGGCGTCGCGGATCTCCAGCCTGTGCGTCATGAACTGGTCGAGGCTGGAGACGAAGCGCAGGATCTTCTTCAGCGCGCTCTGCCCGACCTCGGTGACCGCGCCGATCTCGCGGCCGCTCTGGTCCATGACCTTGTACTCGTTGGTCAGCTCGATCAGCTTGGCCTTCTGGTTCACCACCAGGACCGGCTCGGTGAAGAGGGTGCCGCCACCGGGTCCGCCCGCCGAGACCCCCGCCTGCACCTGCACCTGGCGCTGCACCTTGGGGTCGGCGGCCTGCTGCTGCGGGATGTGGAGGCCGTGGCCTGCGGCCTGCTGGGGCGCGGCCTGCTGCTGCGGAACCTGCCCGGCGGCCTGCTGCGCCGGGTTGGTGTGCTCGGTCCACTGCGCGCCGTCCCAGTAGCGGAGCGTCTGGGCCGCCCCGTGCGGATCGGGGTACCAGCCTGCAGGCGTATTCGATTGCGTGGTCACCGGGGCACACTACCGTGATGTGACCGGTACCTGACCAGTCCGCACGGAGCGGTGCTCATCACCCGTTCACCCCCTTCATCCCGTGATGATGGCCGGGTCGCTGACCCCGGGGCGACCGTTCTCGACGTGGCCGGCGACACCGCGCAGGAAGGCCGGGTCGCCGTCCCAGGTGACCGTGAGGTCGTACCACCGCCTGCTCGCCGCGAGGCCGACCCGCTGCCGCACGGTGGCCCCGGGCCGCACCGTCACGGTGACGGGGCTGCCGCCGTAGGCGTTCACGACCTTCAGCTTCACCGTTCCGGACTTCTTGTTGGTGAAGGTGAGTTCGACGTCGTCCCCGACGTGCCGGGCGGTGACCTCGGGTCCGGCCACCTTGTTCCGGCCCTTGAAGAGGCGCAGGAAGCCGTTCGGGCCGTGCACGGCGAGGTCGTAGGAGCCGCCCGAGTAGGCCGAGTTCCAGGTGTCGCAGAGGGCCTTGCCGGCCTCGGTGGTGTACGTCCAGGGGCCGTCGGTCCGGTTGTTCGAGGTGACCAGGAACGCGGCGCCCGCGTGGGCGCCGGAGGCGAAGGTGAGCGTGAACTTCCCGGTCACGGTGTCCGCCGAACCGTCGACCGCCGGAACGTACTTGAGGGGACGGGTGGGCCGGCTGCCGCGCTCCTGCCTGGGCAGGGCGGGGTTGGCGGGCGGGGTGGGCACGTAGTCGGGGTGCCGGTCGTGGTCCGGCGGCCGGTAGCCGGCCGTGGACGGCAGCACGACCGGTGCGGTGTCCTTGCGGGAGAAGTCGAAGGCGGCGGTCAGGTCGCCGCAGACGGCCCGCCGCCACGGGGAGATGTTCGGCTCCTCGACGCCGAAGCGGCGTTCGATGAACCGGATGATCGAGGTGTGGTCGAGGGTCTCGGAGCAGACGTAACCTCCCTTGCTCCACGGTGAGACGACCAGCATCGGCACCCGCTGGCCGAGCCCGTAGGGGCCCGCGGTGTGGCCGGCGTCGCCCTTGAACAGGTCGAGCGCGGGGTCCACGGTGGACCTGCCCTGGGCGGCGGAGGCCGGCGGAAAGGGCGGGATCACGTGGTCGAAGAAGCCGTCGTTCTCGTCGTAGGTGAGGAACAGCGCCGTCCTGCCCCACACCTCCGGGTCGGAGGTGAGCGCGTCCAGGACCTGCGCCACGTACCAGGCACCGTAGTTCGCCGGCCAGTTGGGGTGCTCGGTGAAGGCCTCGGGGGCGACGATCCAGGAGACCTGGGGCAGCCTGCCCGCAGTCACGTCCGCCTTCAGCTGGTCGAAGAAGCCTTCGCCCTGGCGCGCGTCGGTGCCGGTGCGGGCCTTGTCGTACAGCGGGTCGCCGGGCTTGGCGTTGCGGTACCGGTCGAAGTAGAGCAGCGAGTTGTCGCCGTAGTTGCCGCGGTAGGCGTCGTTGATCCAGCCCCAGGAGCCGTTCGCGTCGAGGCCGTCACCGACGTCCTGGTAGATCTTCCAGGAGACCCCGGCCTGCTCCAGGCGCTCCGGGTACGTCGTCCAGCCGTACCCCGACTCGTCGTTGCCGAGGACCGGGCCGCCGCCCTTGCCGTCGTTGCCGGTGTGGCCCGTCCACATGTAGTAGCGGTTCGGGTCGGTGGAGCCGATGAGGGAGCAGTGGTAGGCGTCGCAGATGGTGAAGGCGTCGGCGAGCGCGTAGTGGAACGGGATGTCGTCGCGCGTCAGGTACGCCATCGTCGTCGAGGACTTGGCGGGCACCCACTTGTCGTACTTACCGCCGTTGAACGCGGCGTGCCCGTCGTTCCAGCCGTGCGGGAGGTCCTGGATGAAGGCCAGGCCCAGGTCGTCGGCGTCCGGATGGAAGGGGAGGATGTCCTTCGTGCCGTCCGACTGCTTCCAGACGGACTTGCCGTTCTGCGTCACCGGCCGCGGGTCGCCGAAGCCCCGCACGCCCCGGAGCGAGCCGAAGTAGTGGTCGAACGAACGGTTCTCCTGCATCAGGACGACGATGTGCTCGACGTCCTCGACCGAACCCGTGCGGTGGTGGGCGGGCAGTGCGGCCGCGCGCTGGATGCTGTCGGACAGCGCGGTGAACGCCGTGGTGGCCCCCGCGAGTTGGAGGAAGCGCCGCCGGTTGACTTCGGGCATGAGTGAGGGTCCTCTCATCCTGACGTACACGATGCCGCCCGATGACGGAATCTGCGCGCAGCGAGTGTTCCAAGAGCAGCAAACGTCAGGGAAGGGTCCGGTGGCGCCCATGTGAAAGTCGTGGGTACGGCCGGCGGCGGGGACGGATGCGGCCTCTGTCCCCGGTCCTCACCGCCACGGATTCCGCAGTCGGTTGTCATACGAGAGCCTCCGATGTCCCGTCTCCGGTAAGGACGGTACGGCCCGCGCCCGCGAGATCCGCCAACCGCCGGAGGAAGGGGAAGCCACGGGCCGCGCTCCCGCCACCGGAGACGGGGCTGATTCCGTTCCGGACGCCGGGCGTCGAGGAGGGTCCCGGCCGCCCGAGCGGAGGGGCCGGATCCGGACAGGACGACCCGGCCTTCGGCATGCCCGGACGGGGTTCACGGATATCGTTGTCACCATCCGCGAGGGGGCGGACGGTGCGGCGATCGGGGTGCCATCCATGCTCGAGGTACGGCTGCTCGGGCCGCTGGAGGTGTGGGAGGGCGGCCGGCGGGCCCCGCCCGGCGGTTCCCGGCCCCTCGCCGTGCTCGGCGCCCTGGTCGTGCACCTCGGCGAAGTGGTGTCCACCGAGCGGCTCGCGGACTTCGTCTGGGACCAGCGGGCCCCGGCGACGGCGGGTTGTGCGGCGGCAGCACCCGCGCCTCCATGGCCTTCGGGGAGGAGCTGGCGCGCCACGGCGAGCGGGTCACCCTGGCCCCGCAGGACGAGACCGGACTCCTCGACCTGGACCCGGTGCTGGACGGGTCACCGACGGCACCCTGGTCTACTGCTGCGGCGGTGCGCGCCGCCGGGGCCGAGGTGCTGTACTCCTGCGCCGAGGGCACCTGTGGTACCTGCGAGACGGACGTCCTGGAAGGCGCCCCGGATCACCGGGACTCGGTCCTCGCTCAGGAGGAGCGGGCAGCGGGCGACACGATGATGATCTGCGTGTCCCGGTGCCGGGGCGCCCGTCTGGTGCCGGATCCGTGAGGCGTGACCGGCTCAGGAGGTGAGGTACGCCTCCACCTCGCTGAACTGCCCGGCGGGCCACCCCGTGTTGGCGCTGACGCTCAGGCGCAGGTAGCGCAGGTTGGTACCGCCGGGCAGGGAGACGGTGGCCGTGTTGCCGGTGGCCGGATCGAAGCGGTAGCCCTGGGAGCCGACGACCGTGGAGTAGGCCGAGCCGTCGGTGCTGCCGAGCACCGTGATGGTCTGGGTGCGGGCGCCCCAGGCCGTGGCGGGGGGCAGCTTCAGCACCAGGCGGCGGACCGCGTAGGAGGAGCCGAGGTCGACCGTCCAGGACTGCGGGAAGGCGTTGTTGGTCGACTCCCAGTACGTGTTCGCGTCGCCGTCGACCGCCTTGCCGGGCGTGTAGACGTCCTGCGAGCCGGTCGCGGTGGCCGGGCGGCCCTTGGCGAGGTTGCGGTTCGGGTCGGGATCGGGGTTGCCCGGGCCCGGCTGGGGCCAGGTGGAGCAGTCCGACCAGGTGCTGGACCAGCCGGAGTTGCCCTCGCCGTCGGTGAGCGTGAAGGAGCCGGAGTTCGCCGGGTAGGGACAGTTGTAGATGCCGGCGGCGCCGACGGAGGTGGCGGTGACATTGCGGAAGGTGGCGGCGCCCTGGGCCTCCGCCTGGACCACGACCGTCCCAGTGTTGCGCACGGTCGCGCCGTCCACGGTGACGTTGCGGACGGGGTAGCCCTGCCCGCCGCCGGAGACGAACTCGAAGGCGCTGTAGGGGCTGTCGCTGATCGTGGTGTTGGTGATGTTGACGATGGCGTTGATGGCGCTGTCGTACGAGTCGACGCGCAGCGCGCCCATCGGATGGTTCCAGTTGGGGTTCATCGCGCCGGTGCGGACGAGGGTGTTGCCGTCGACCGTGATCGTGCCGGACAGCGGGTGGAACGGGTCGAGGAACTTCTGGTTCGAGATCGCGATGCCGCTGCCGAGGGCGTTGGTGTCGGAGACCAGGTTGTTCTTCACCGCGATGTCGGTGCCGCCGTAGACGGCGATGCCGTTGGCGAGGTTGGGCTGCGAGATCGTGTTGTTCTCGAAACTGGAGTCGGTGTCCGGGGAGTACAGCGACCACATGGCGAGGGAGTCGTCGCCCTGGTTGCGCAGGAAGTTGTTCCGGACCCTGACGCCCTTGGCGGTGCCGTTGAGGTTCAGGCCGTCGGCGGTGGTGTCGAGGATGCGGTTGTTCTCGACCACCAGGTTGTCGTTGTCGCCGGTCAGCCAGAGCCCCACCTTGAGGTGCTGGATCCACATCCCGGAGACCGAACTCCCAGGACCCAGAGAACCGTTGACGAAGTTGTCCGGGTTCGAGTCGACGCGCTCGGTGACCTCGCCGAGCACCGCGAAGTCCTTGATGTGGACGCCTCCGGAGGAGCCGGCCTGGTCGATGAAGCGGGAGGTGTGCACGACCGAGTGCCAGTTGCCCGCGCCCTGCAGGGTCACGTTCTGGACGTTGCCGAGCGAGGAGGTGAGCCGGTAGTCGCCCGGCGGGATCCACACCACTGCGCCCTGGGCCGCCGCGATGGCGTCCCGGAAGGCCTGGGTGGAGTCGCCGTTGCCGCTGGGGTCGGCGCCCTTGGAGACGACGGACACCGAACCGGCGGGCTGGGATGCGGCCGCCGCGACCTGCTCGAAGTCGGCTACGTCCACGGTGACCTGGGTTCCGGTCGACTCGAAGGCGACTTTGTCGCCGGCCTGGACGTTCTGCCCCAGCAGGAGGCGGGTGTTGTCGAAGAAGTGGTGGGTCTTCGCTCCCGGGATCCAGCCGGTGTCGATGTAGGAGTACGTGGAGGTCACCGGGAGCGGCTTGGCGAGCTTGACGCCGTTGACGTACACGTTGAGCGATCCGGACTGGCCGTCCGGGACGCTGTAGGCGACGTTCACGGCGTTGGACGCACGCGGGACGGTGAACTCCACCCGCTGACCGGAGGTGAGCCGTACGGCCTGCCGGCCGGAGGCCTCCGAGGCGAGCGTGCCCTGTGTGTAGTCGGGGCCGATCTTCGTGCCGGTGGTGCTCGCGGACTCGGCCTCGACGGAGGTGAAGGGCAGTGTGGCGCCCGCGGCCGCGTGGGCGGCCGGGGCCACGGCGACGAGCATGCCGGCCGCGAGGGCGACGACCGCCCCGATCGCCGGCATGCGCCTGACATGGCTGACGGTGCTGGTGTGCATGTGCTGATCCCTTCGTGGTGGGGGTGCGTGGGATAGCAGGCGGTGCGGGTGCGGCTCAGGCGTGCAGCCAGGCCGCCGTGTCCCGCGGCAGTCGGCCGTCGTCGTCCAGCGGGCCGCTGCTGAGCAGGAGTCGGGAGTGCGCGGGCAGTTCGGCGGGTGTCGCGGCGAGGTTCACCACGCACAGCGCGCCCTCCGCGCGGGAGAAGGCCAGCACACCGTCCGGGGCGGGCAGCCAGGTCAGCGGGCCGTCGCCGAAGACCGGGCGGATGGCGATGGCCTTGCGGTAGAGGGTGAGCATGGAGTGCGGATCCCGCTGCTGACGGTCGACCGCGTACGCCGTCCAGTCGTCCGGCTGCCACAGCCACGGCTCCTCGCGCGACCCGAATCCCGCGTACGGTGCGTCGGCCGCCCAGGGCAGCGGCACCCGGCAGCCGTCGCGGCCCGGGTCGACACCGTGCGAGCGGAAGTACATCGGGTCCTGTATGCGCTCGACCGGGATCTCGGCCTCCGGCAGCCCCAGTTCCTCCCCCTGGTAGACGTACACGGCTCCGGGCAGCGCCAGCGACAGCAGGGCCGCCGCCCGGGCCCGGCGGGTGCCCAGCGCCAGGTCCGTCGGGGTGCCGAAGGCCTTGACGGCGAAGTCGAAGCCGGTGTCCTCGCGGCCGTAGCGGGTGACGGTGCGGGTCACGTCGTGGTTGCACAGCACCCAGGTGGCCGGGGCGCCGACGGGGGCGTGCTCGGCGAGGGTGGTGTCGATGGAGGCGCGCAGCCGCTCGGCGTCCCAGGGGCAGGACAGGAAGGAGAAGTTGAAGGCGGTGTGGAGTTCGTCGGGGCGCAGGTAGCGGGCGAAGCGCCCGGGGTCGGGGAGCCAGACCTCGCCGACGAAGACTCCGTCGTAGGCGTCGGCGACGGACCGCCAGGAGCGGTAGATGTCGTGGAGTTCGTCGCGGTCGACGAACGGGTGCGGCTCCGGGTGCGCGGCGAGGTCGGGCAGGTCGGGGTCCTTGGCGAGCAGGGCCGCGGAGTCGATGCGGACACCGGCGACACCGCGCTCGAACCAGAAGCGCAGGATCTCCTCGTGCTCCTGGCGTACGGCAGGGTGGGCCCAGTTGAGGTCGGGCTGTTCGGGGGTGAACAGGTGCAGGTACCAGTCGCCGTCGGTCAGGCGCGTCCACACCGGTTCGCTGGAGCCGGCGAACTGCGACGGCCAGTCGTTGGGCGGGAGTTCGCCGTGCGCGCCGCGTCCGGGCCGGAAGTGGAACAGTTCGCGCTCGAGGCTGCCGGGCCCTGCCGCGAGGGCCGCCCGGAACCAGGGGTGCTGGTCGGAGACGTGGTTGGGCACGATGTCGACGATCGTGCGCATGCCCAGCTCGCGTGCCTCGGCGATGAGTTTCTCGGCCTCGGCGAGGGTGCCGAAGGCCGGATCGACGGCACGGTAGTCGGCGACGTCGTATCCGCCGTCCTTCATGGGTGACAGGTACCAGGGGTTGAACCACAGCGCGTCCACGCCGAGTTCGGCCAGGTAGGGCAGTCTCGCGCGGACCCCGGCGAGGTCCCCGGTGCCGTCGCCGTCGCCGTCGGCGAAGCTGCGGACGTACACCTGGTAGATGACGGCCGAGCGCCACCAGTCATGGTCCTTCGGGGCATGGGTGGGCTGTCCCACTGAGCTTGCCTTTCTGTAGACGGGGCGCCGGCGTCAGCCCTTGGTACTGCCCGCGCTGATCCCGGCGATGATGTGCCGCTGGAAGACGAGGAACAGCGCCACCATCGGGATGCTGGCGATCACCATCGCGGCGATGAGGACGGTGAGCTGGATGTTCTGCGACAGCTGGACCAGGGCGACGCTGATCGGCTGTTTGCCGGTGTCGGAGAAGACCATCAGCGGCCACAGGAAGTCCTGCCACACCGCGACCAGCGCGAAGATCGACACCACGCCGAGCACCGGCCGGGACATGGGGAGCACGACCGACCACAGGATGCGCAGCTGGCCGGCGCCGTCGATCTCGGCGGCCTCCAGGACGTCGCGCGGCAGCTGGTCGAAGAACCGCTTCAGCAGATACAGGTTGAAGGCGTTGGCGACGGCCGGGAGCCAGATGGCGAGGGGGTCGTCGAGCAGGCTGGTGTGGATCAGCGGGAGGTCAGCGACGGTCAGGTACTTGGGGACGACCATCGCCTGGGCCGGGACCATCAGGGTGGCGAGGATGCCGCCGAGGACCACCTTGCCGAAGGCGGGCCTCAGCCTGGACAGGGCGTACGCGGCGGCCGTGCCGAACACCAGCTGGCACGCCCAGGCACCGGCCGCCTGTACGACCGTGTTCCACAGGTGCTGCGGCAGTTGCATCAGGTCCCAGGCGCCGGTGTAGCCGCCGAGGTGCCAGTGCTCGGGTACGAGCGTGGGTGGGGTCCGGGCCACCTCGTCGGGGGACTTCATCGCGCCGGCCACCATCCAGTAGACCGGGAAGAGGAAGGCGAGCGCGAAGAGCAGGACGACGGCCGTGAACACGGTCCAGTAGACGGCTTTGCCGCGCGGGCGGGCGAGCGTGGCCGGGGAGATCAGGGTCCGGGTGCTCATGCGTCCCCCTCGGAGCGGGTGAGCCGCAGATAGACGGCGGAGAAGGCGCCGAGCAGGACGAGGAGCATCACGCTGAGCGCGCAGGCGCCGCCGAAGTCGTTGTAGAGGAAGGCGTACTTGTAGATGAGGTAGAGCACGGTGACCGTGGCGTTCTCGGGGCCGCCGCCGGTGATGACGAAAGGCTCGGTGAACACCTGCATGGTGGCAATGATCTGAAGGAGCATCAGCATCAGGATCACGAACCGGGTCTGCGGGATCGTCACGTGCCGGATGCGCTGGAGCAGGTGGGCGCCGTCGAGTTCGGCGGCCTCGTACAGCTCGCCGGGGATGGACTGCAGGGCGGCGAGGTAGATGAGGACGGTGCCCCCCAGGTTGGCCCAGGTGGCCACGATCACCAGGGAGACGAGCGCGGTGTCGGTGCCGTTGGACCAGTTCGAGGTGGGCAGGTGTGCGAAGCGCAGCGCCTCGTTGGCGAGGCCGGCTCCGGGGTCGTAGAACCACTTCCACAGCAGGGCGCTGACCACCGGAGGGATCATCACCGGCAGGTAGACCACGACCCGGAAGAAGGCCCTCGCGTGCCGCAGCTCGTTGAGGACGAGGGCGAGCACGAAGGGGACGGCGAAGCCGATCAGCAGGGCGAGCAGGGTGAAGGTGAGGGTGTTGCGCCAGGCGGCCATGAACTCGGGGTCGTGCAGGACGCGGGTGAAGTTGGCGGTGCCGACCCACTCGGGCGAGGAGCCGGGCGTGTACTTCTGGAAGGCGATGACGACCGCGCGGATCGCCGGGTACCAGGAGAACAGCGCGAAGCAGAGCAGGCCGCCGAGGAGGAAGGCGTAGGCACGGGCCTGGTCGAGGAGGCGGCGCCGCCCCCGGCCCCCTGCCGGGAGCGGCGCCGGGACCGGGTGGACGGCGGGCTCCTCGGCGGACCGCCGCTCGGCCGTCTTCGTCATGGCGGTCAGCTCCGGGCCAGGATGCTGTCGATCTTGCCGGACGCCTCCTTGAGGAGGTGGTCGATGTCCGCGTCCTCCTTGGTGAGGACGGCGGAGACGACGCCGTCGAGGACGGAGTAGATCTGCTGGGCGTCCGGCGGCTCGATCTTCATCCGCAGCCGCTGGTTGCCGTCGAGGAAGGCCTGGTAGTTCTCCACCGGGACGTTGGCGTTGGCCTTCTTGACCTGCTGGTCCTTGGCATCGGCGGCGCCGGTGAACAGGCGCGGCTCGGGCAGGCCCACGGGCGCGTCGTTCTTCTTGGCGCGCGCGTAGTCGCCGAGGAAGCCCTCACCCGGGGTGAGGAACATGTGGTCGAGCCACTTCAGGCCGGCGCGGATCTGGGCGGGGGTGTCCTTCTTGTTGAACATGTAGCCGTCGCCGCCGATGAGGGTGCCCTTGCCGCCGGGCATGGGGGCGAGGGCGAGGTCCTCGTAGTTGCCGCCCTTCTCCTTGACCAGGATCGGGATGTTGTCGGGGGCGGAGAGGTACATCCCGAGCCTGCCCGAACCCATGAGCTGCTGGACGTCGTTGATGATGAGGAGCTGCTTGCTGCCCATCGAGTCGTCGGTCCACCGCATGTCGTGCAGGTTCCGCAGGACGGCGTGGCCCTCGGGGGTGTCGACGGTCGCCTTCCTGCCGTCGGCGCTGACGACGTCTCCGCCCTGCGAGTACAACTCGGCCGTGAAGTGCCAGCCGCCCTGGTTCTGCGCGCTGTAGTCGGCGTATCCGACGGTGCCGTCGCCGAGCGCGGCGATCCTCTTGGCGTCGGCGCGGACCTCGTCCCAGGTCGCCGGGGGCCGGTCGGGGTCGAGTCCGGCCTTCTGGAAGAGCTTGCGGTTGTAGATCAACCCCATGGAGTAACCGGTGCGCGGTATGCCGTAGACCTTCCCGTCCGCGGTGTAGATGTCCCGCAGCTGCTTCTGGATGGTGTCGTAGCTCTTCAGTTCCTTGAGGTACGGCGTGAGGTCGGCCGCCTGGTTGATGTCGACGACGTGCCGGGCGTCGGTGAAGTACGTGTAGAAGACGTCCTCCATCTGCCCGCCGGCGAGCTTGGCGTCGAAGGTCTTCGGGTCCTGGCAGGGGAAGGCGTCGTGCGCGACGACGTCGATGTCCGGGTTCTGCTTCTCGAACGAGGCGATGTCCTCCTCGAAGAACCTCCGGTCGACCTCGGCGCTCTTGGGCGGCTCGCAGTTGACCGTGATGCGTGTCTTGCCACTCGCCGTGCCGTCGTCGCCCGACCCGCAGGCGGACGCGGCGAGGGCGAAGGAGGAACAGACGCCGATCGTGGCGACGGTACGGCGGAACCCGGTGCTTCTCATCGGTGGACCCCTCAAGGCAGGAGAGCGGTGGGCGCCGCACACTCAAGCACCGCCGACATCCTGCCGCAAGATGTCGCGCGCAATATGAAATTATTTGGCAAAAGCTCGGCTCTTCCGGATGTCAGCCGCGCGGGGCTTGCGCGGTCGAGCCGCGCACCACCAGTTCGGGCTCGAACAGCAGCTCTTCGGCGGGAACGGCGCTGCCCCCGATCCGGGCGTTCAGCAGCTCGACCGCCGCGCGGCCCATGGCCTCGATGGGCTGGCGGACGGTGGTGAGCGGCGGTTCGGTGCAGTTCATGAACGCCGAGTCGTCGTAGCCCACGACGGAGATCCGCCCGGGGACGTCGAGCCCCTTGCGACGAGCCGCGCGGACGGCGCCCAGGGCGAGCGGGTCGCTGGCACAGATGAGCCCGGTGACGCCCCGGTCGATCAGCCGGGAGGCGGCCGCGTGGCCGCCCTCGATGGAGAAGATGGCCCGGGCGACGAACTCGTCCGGCAGCCCACCGGCGATGGCGTGTGCAGCGGCCAGTTTGCGCGCCGAGGGCACGTGGTCACCGGGTCCGAGGACCAGGCCGATGCGCTCGTGGCCCAGGGAGGCCAGGTGCCGCCAGGCCTGCTCGACGGCGACGGCGTCGTCGCAGGACACACCCGGGAAGCCGAGGTCCTCGATGGCCGCGTTGACCAGTACGACCGGGATGTTGCGGTCGGCGAGCAGCCGGTAGTGGTCGTGCGGCGCGTCGGCCTGCGCGTACAGGCCGCCGGCGAAGACGACGCCGGAGACCTGCTGGTGCAGCAGCAGCTCCACGTAGTCCGCCTCCGACACCCCGCCCTTGGTCTGCGTGCACAGCACCGGGGTGAGCCCCAGCTGGGCGAGTGCGCCCCCGATGACCTCCGCGAACGCCGGGAAGATGGGGTTCTGCAGCTCCGGCAGGACCAGGCCGACGAGCCGGGCGCGTTCGCCGCGCAGCTGGGTGGGGCGCTCGTAGCCGAGGACGTCGAGGGCGGTCAGCACCGCCTGCCGGGTGCCTTCGGAGACTCCGGGCTTGCCGTTGAGCACCCGACTGACCGTGGCCTCGCTGACCCCGACCTTCTTCGCCACTTCCGCAAGTCGTCGCGTCATACGCGCAAGCCTAACGCAAGTTACGCAAGCTGCTTGCGTGAACCCGGCGTGGGGTGCCCGGCCGGAAAGAGGGGTCTGTCCGGCCCGACCCCGTCGACGACCTGAACGGCGACGGAGCCGGGTCAGTCCTCGGTGGGCGCCGGGACGACCGTCAGATGCGCACCCGTACCGCGCGGCCGGCGCGGGCGGCGCGAGACGGCGGCCGGGCGCCGGGAGTCGCGCAGGACCATCGTCAGCCGGGTGAAGCCGATCTCCCGGAGGGTCGGGGACGTCTCGTCGACGATGCGGCACTCGGTGGGCCCCCGGCGCGGGTCGGGGTGGAGCAGGAGGCGTACGGCGCCGTCGAGCTGCGCCCCGGCCTCGCCGACGGCGCGGATCCAGTGCGGCAGGCCCTGACGGTAGGCGGCCTCCATGATCGGGTCCTGGGCGATGTCCCGGCGGACGGCCTGCAGTTCGTGGTCGTGGCCGTAGCGCTCGACCGCGGTCTTGAGGTGGGCCAGCATCGGCAGGCACCACCCCGGCTCGTGCTCCCCGAGGATCTCGCCGGCATCGGGGTGGAACAGGACGAAGCGCAGGAAGTTGTCCCCGGGCATGGCCGTCGGGTGGGCGCGCACACCGCGGAAGAGCGTCTCGAACGCGCCGTTGGCCATCACCACGTTCCAGCGGTGGTCGACGACCAGGGACGGGAAGGGGACGGCCTCGAGAAGCGTGGCGCAGTCCTGGAGGTATGCCTGGGCCTCGCAGCCCTGGGGGACGGCCCGCGGCGCCGGCCACTGCCCTCCTGCCTGATGTGCCATCGGGAGGTCACCCCTCTTGCCTCTGCGGCCTTCACGCGGCGAAGCGATCCTGGTGCCCCGACGAGAGCCATGTCAACTATCGTGGCATTTCATGCCGGTTGACGGCTGAAATTCGCCACAGTTGTGGCGAGACCTGGATGTGAGTTCGAAGCACCCGCTACTCTCCGGGAAGTTCACGACAACCGCTTGTGAGAAGCACGGACGCCCCTGAAGCCCTCGAGAGACGTAGGAGTTCTGTCGGTGACGGATGGCTACGAGGATCCGGGCGCCACGGGGACCGCTCAGCTACCGGCCGTCGTCGCCCGCGTCACCGCGCTCGCCGACCGGCTCGGCGTGCCGCACACCGAGGTCTTCGACGTCGGGCGGCTCTCCGTCGCCTGCGGTGTCCCGGAGCCGGTGGTCAAGGCCCTGCTCAGCGGCCGCCCGGCGGGCGAACCGGACGTCCAGGCCCGCTTTCTGCAGCGCCTGGACCTGCTGCGCCGCACCCGTCTGAAGCCGGGCGGCCGCAAGTACACCCAGCAGGAGATCGCCGACGGCGCCGGCATGTCCCGGCAGCAGGCCGGCGCGCTCATCAACGGCGACCGCCGGCCCACCATGGAGCACTGCGACGCGTTGCAGCGGTTCTTCCGGGTGCACGCCGGTTTCCTCACCGCGGAGGACCCCGAGGCGCTGGCGGGCGCGCTGCAGCGCACCGAGCAGGAGCTGCTGCAGAAACTCGCCGACCGGGAGCGGGCAGCGGCCGAGGCGGTGGTGGATCCGCTGGAGCGGTTGCTGCAGGACCACGGGGTGCGCGGAATCGCCTGGCGGGCCGCGCAACTGCCCACCGATCAGCACCGGGACAAGGTCGCGGAGTGGCTCGACATGCTCCTGGAGAGTGTCAAGCGGCCCGAGTCGTGAGCCGGGGGAGGACTGTGGGCATCGGCAGGGACATGCGCCGACTGTGCGCCGAGCTGGTCGGGGGGCTCACGCTGCCCGCACCGGCCCCGCCGCACGAGCTGTACCGCGCGCTGTGCGAGGCGATGAGCCGCCGCCGCGGCCGGCCCGTGCACTTCCGTACGGCCGCCTTTCCGCCCGGTACGGCCAGCGGACTCTGGCTGGACATGGCCGACCGCGACCTGGTCGTCGTGGAGGAACGCACCGCGCCGGACCACCAGTTGGTGATCCTCGGCCACGAGCTGTGGCACATGCAGGCCGACCACTGCGGCCACCACGTCGACGGTGCCGGTGTGGGTGTGGCCACACGGCTGCTGAGCGACGACACCGACCAGGCCGCGCTCGAGGCCACGGTCCACCGCGTCGCCGCCCGCACCCGCTTCGACCAGGCCGAGGAGCGCGACGCCGAGGCCTTCGGCCTGCTCCTCGCCAGCAAGTGCCGCACCCGGCTGACCGGCTCGGCCCTGCGCGGCCCGGTGCAACGGGACGACGTGGCGGGCCGCATCGAGGCGTCACTGGGGTATCCGGGGCCGCAGGGCTGAGCGGACGGACGGGGCGTCGCTGAGGCATCTGGGCCGCAGGGCTTGGCC